>JBGSUF010000334.1:0-11382 GCA_041736285.1 Hyphomonadaceae bacterium
CAATGGGGAGCCGGCCGCCCGCGACGCTGCCGGCGCGCCGATTTGGGCGCCGGAGCGTCCGGGCTTCTATGATGTGATCGCCGTCGATGCTGACGGCGACACGGCGAAGGTCAGTGTGCGCGTTATCGGGCTCGGCGAGGATGACACCCAGGCCGCGCGGGACCGTTAGGGCCGGTCGCGCTCAGACGTGCGCCGCGATGGCAAAAACGGGGTCTGCGTCCAGATGAGCAGATCATCGAGCCTCCAGGCCCTCGCAAGCCGGCTTGATGCGTGTGGATGATGGATGACGGGCTGCTGAAGATGACGGGCTGCTGAAGATGACGGGCCCGCAACAATCTGTCACGGGAGCGTGATCGGATTATCACGATGGCGAGAGACCTGCCGCCACGACGCTCATATGACCGTTTTTCAACAGGCCGCACCCTTGGCAAAGCCCGCTCTGGGTGCCATCTCGACTTCTGAGAAGAATTGTTGCACGTGCGAAATGCACGTTCGCTTCCGGAGAAACGCTCATGCGCATTCCAAGTTCCAGCTTCGTCGCGGCAGTTTTCGGGTTGGCCATCGCGGCGATCGCCTTTTTTTCGACGGCCGGCGCCGATGAAGGCCGCCCGCAGGTCGCGAACGGTCCGCGCGCGGAAGCGGTGTTCGCAGGCGGGTGCTTCTGGTGCGTCGAGTCGGATTTCGACAAGATCGACGGCGTGATTTCGACGGTGTCCGGTTACACGGGCGGCACGCTTGCCAATCCCACCTATCGCGACGTGACCTATGGCGAATCCGGCCATTATGAGGCCGTGCGCGTGACCTACGATCCGACCAAGGTGACGTATGAGGAGCTGGTCAACTTCTTCTATCGCCACGTCGACCCGACCGATGCCGGCGGCCAGTTCTGCGACCGCGGAGACAGCTATCGGACGGCAATCTTTGTGGGCTCGGCCGAGCAGCGCAGCGTGGCCGAAACGGTGACGGCGGGAATCGACGGCAGTGGCGTCCTGTCCGCTCCGATCGTCACGCCGGTGAAGACGCTCGGCGCTTTCTATGCGGCTGAGGACTATCACCAGGATTATTACCAGAAGCAGCCGGTGAAATACAAAGCCTATCGCAATGCGTGTGGCCGCGACCGCAAGGTCGGTCAGGTCTGGGCCAACGACCCGGAGAGCTGAACGGGATGCACCGTGCGCCGAGAGGATGGGCCGCCGGCAGGCTTTCTCCCTCAAGTGAACCGCGAGGCTTTCCCGGCGAAGTGAACGCCAAGCGCTATTCGTGAAGCGAACAAAAGCAAACCCCGCGGCCGCTCATCAAGTGGCTGCGGGGTTTTTCTTTGCCCCCCCCGGCGCCCGCGCCGTCAGTCCCTGTCGAACTGGCTGCGGGGCACGGGGCTGTAGCCGCTTGCGAGGAAGAGGGTGAGCCGACGCACCTTGCCGCCGCCGAGTTCGATGACAAGTTCGCCCGCCGGTTCAAAAGTCGCGAAATCGGCTTCCATGCGTTCGCGGTAGTCCTTGCGGACGCTGGCGATGAGAACGCGGTCGTCCTCGCCCGGAAGGATGGGGAATTCTTCGGCGTAGGATTTGGCCTCATCTCCGACCCGCCAGGCGCGGATTGGCACCGGGAAGCCATCGCGGCCGTAATAGTCGAGGCCGTGCCAGTTCTCCCGCTCGTCAACGGCGAGCACCGTCGCGCCAACCTCGCGCGCCTTGGCGGCAAGCTCAGCGGTGGTCTCCTCCCAGCCGCGCAGGCGCTTGAACGCATTGGCGAGGCCGAGATTTTCCGAAACGCCGACCGGGGCGATGGCGATGAAGGTGAAGGCGAGACCAATGAATGCGTGCAGTCCGATCGACGTCCAGAGCAGGCCGGAAGGCCGGTGGCGGAAGGCAAATCCGAGCCCGAGGATGGAGCCGCTCAGAAAAGTTCCGATGGCCAGCTGCAGCCAGATACTGACGCTGGGAATGGTGAAGGCGGCGGCAAAGACGATGGCGGCGATACCCCACCACATCGACCGGCTCGGCGACAGGCGGCAGAGCCACGCCGCGACGAGAACGCTGGCGGCAGGGTAGGCCGTCGCGGCCCAGTTCGCATGCGCGCGGCTGATGATCGCCTGCACGAGGATGATCACGAGCGCCGGAAGGATGAAGGCGAGAAGGAACCGGTCGCGTGGTTCGGTCAGCCATCCTTTCGGTCCGCCGCGCATCATGAAGACGCCAAACAGCAGGGCGAGGAAGGAGACCGGTCCGAAAACGCCCATCTGGTCGGAAAGGAATTTCAGGGCGTTCTCGGGATTGAACAGATGCGCCCCCCAGTTGGCGTTGTCGGCGGTGTGGCTGACGGTGGTGAAGCTGTTGGCAGCGTTCCACGCCAGATGCGGTGCGAAAACGATGGCGGCGAGCGCGAGGGCAAAGCCACCCTTCAGCGACAGGAGCGCCCGCCGGGACGGCTGGTCGAACACGGCCACGAGCGCCAGACCGATCAGAAAATACATCATCGCGTACTTGGCCAGAAGGCCGAAGCCGATGGCGAGGCCGAGACCGGCTGCGGCAAACCACCCGCCCGTGCCTTCGCGCAGCCGCCAGAGCATCAAAAGTCCCGTTGCCCAGATCGGCAGAAGCAGGCCGTCTGTCGACATGATGGCTGACGAGAGCGTCACGCCCGGCATGAAGAGATAGCCAAGGCCGGCGAGGATGCCGATCCGCAAGCCGAACATCTCCCGGCCGAGCAGGACAAGCACGGCGGCGCCGATCCCGTGGCTCAGCGGCGCGAAGAAACGCACCGCCCATTCGAGATCGCCGAACATGGCCGTCGAGGCATGGATGGCCCAGGCGATCAGCGGCGGCTTCGACCAGTAGCCCCATTCCAGCGTCTCGCCCCAGCGCCAGTATTGTGCTTCGTCCGGACCGAGATCAAGCGGCGAGGCGATAAGCGCAACGAGGCGCGCCACAGTGACCACGAAGATCGCGGCGAGCACCGGCGCGATCCCGCCTTCGGTCCTGTCGGGTACGGCCTGTACGATCATGAGTATGGTCCCTGTCTGCGCGTGGCCGACGGTATCCGATCATGGCGTGATCGCAAGTGCTATCGCAGGTCGCGGCCAGACGGAACGATTGTCGGAACCGGCCGTGCTGCGTTGCAAAAAAACAACGTTTGGGAGCGATGTCGCGGCTGTCACCAAAGGTTCATCGTGATGTTACCGAACCGTCGCGCAAGGCCCCTATCGCGCAACGGTCAAGTGTCATTTCCATCGACGACGATGAATCCCACGGGCGATCTGACGAAAGGGTCAAATCCATGTTGAACAACAAATTCCTGTTTGGCGGCGTTGCTGCGGTTGCGATTGCAACTGTCGGCCTCACCGCGAATGCACAGGTCACGACTTCCTCCATCCGCGGCCAGGTGACGAATGAGAGCGGCGTCGGCGTTGCCGGTGCGAGCGTGATCGTCGTGCACGTTCCGACCGGAACGACCTCGATGGCGACCACGAGCGCTTCGGGCAGCTGGAACGTCCAGAACCTGCGCGTTGGCGGCCCCTACTCGGTCACCGTTTCGGGTGACGGCCTTGCGACCTCGCGCGCCGAAGGCATCACCGCCAATCTCGGCGAGCCGACCCAGGTCAACATCACCATCGCGTCCTCGACCGATGGCACCCGCACGTTGGACGCCGTCGTGGTCCGCGGTTCCGCGCTTCAGGTTGCTCAGGTGGCCATGGGCCCGTCGGCGACCTTCAATCTCGACACGCTGGAATACGCCCCGGCTGCGAACCGCGACATCAAGGACATCATCCGCCTTGATCCGCGTATCTTCATCGACGAAGCCTTCAATGACGCGATCAGCTGCTCGGGCGCCAACCCGCGCTTCAACTCGCTGACGGTCGACGGCGTTCGCCTGAACGACAATTTCGGCCTGAACTCCAACGGCTACCCGACCGAGCGCATCCCGTTCTCGTATGACTCCATCGAGCAGGTCTCGGTCGAGCTGGCGCCGTTTGACGTGATGTACGGCTCGTTCACCTCGTGCAACATCAACGCGGTGACCAAGACCGGCGGCAACGAATTCCACGGCGGCCTGTTCTATGACTACACCTCCGACAGCCTGACGGGCGATTCGACCGATGGCGTCGAGCGCGATCTCGGCTCGTTCAACGAGAAGCGCTACGGCTTCAACGTTGGCGGCCCGATCATCCAGGACAAGCTGTTCTTCTTCGGCTCCTACGAGAAGTTCGAGGGCGCGAACGTGTTCGGCCAGACCCCGCAGGACGTCGGCCTGTCGGCGGCGCTGTATCAGTCGGTCATCGACACGGCCGTGAACCAGTACGGCTACGTTTCTGGCGGCCTGCCGGACACGCTGGCGGTTGAAGACGAAAAGATTTTCGTCAAGCTCGACTGGAACATCTCCAACAATCACCGCGCCAGCTTCACCTACAACTACAATGACGGCTTCAACTTCTCGCCGTCCGACAGCGGTGCTTCGGCCATCTCCGACGGTAACCACTATTACGAGCGCGGCGCCAAGCTGAACGCCTACACCGGCGCGGTGTATTCGGACTGGACCTCGAACCTCTCCACAGAGTTCCGCGTCTCCTATCTGGACCTCGACAACCGCCAGATTCCGATCGGTGGCCTCGAAAACTTCGGCGAAGTCCAAATCCGCGTTCCGCGCGACCTGTTCTCCGGCACCACGACCATCTTCCTCGGTGCTGACGACAGCCGTCATGCCAACAAGTTGACTTATGAGCTTTGGAACTACAAAGCGGCGGCGTCCTACACCTGGGGTGATCACCTCTTCACCGCGGGTTTCGAGCGTGAAGAATTCTCCGTGTTCAACCTGTTCATCCAGGAAGTTCAGGGCGAGTGGATCTTCAACTCCCCGGCCAACTTCGCGGCGGGCATCTTCTCGGACTTCCGTTACGAGAACGCTGCGGGCTCGAACGACCAGAATGACGGCGCTGCGAGTTTCGGCTACGAAATCAATACGCTCTACGCTCAGGACGAATGGCAGGTCACGCCTGACCTGAACGTGGTCCTCGGCCTTCGCTATGACTACTATACCTCGAGCGATCAGCCCGCATTCAACCAGAACTTCTTCGATGCTTACGGTTTCCGTAACGACGAGAACATGGATGGCCGCGACCTGCTGCAGCCGCGCTTCGGCTTTACCTACGACTTCCGCGATAACGTTCAGTTCCGTGGCGGCGTTGGCCTGTATTCGGGCGGCAACCCGAACGTCTGGATTTCGAACAACTACTCCAACAACGGCGTGACCCTGTTCGAATACCGCGTTCGTGGCGGCAACATCAACAACTTCACCTATCCTGGTTCGGGTCGGCCCTTCATCGAGGTTCCGCAGGAAGGCATCGACGCCGTGGCCGCAGCTCAGGGCCTCGGCCCCGTCAACGCGCTCGACCCCGATTTCGAGCTTCCGTCCGAGTGGAAAGTTGCGCTCGGCACGACGATCGACCTCGACACCGGCAACAAGTATCTCGGTGACGACTGGCGCATCATGGCCGATTTCCTCTACTCGAAGACCAACGAGTCGGCGGTCGTGGTTCCGATCGGCTACAACCAGACCGGCACAGCGCCGGATGGTCGCCCGATCTACGGCGGCAACACCAACGACTTCCTGCTGACCAACGCGGCCGACAAGGGCGAAGCCTACGTCTACTCCGTGGCGGTGTCGAAGTCCTATGACAACGGGATCGACTGGTCGCTGGGCTATGCCTACACCGACGCTCAGGACACCAACCCGATGACCTCATCGGTGGCGTTCTCGAACTTCGCCAACTTCACGACCGCCGATCCGGTGAACATTTCCACCGCGACCTCCGACTATGAGATCGCACACCGCATCACCTTCCAGTTCAGCTGGGAGAAGGAATTCGTGAAGGAATTCCCGACCCGCCTGACCTTGTTTGGCCAGTCCAGCGAAGGCGCGCCTTACAGCTACACCTTCGCCCGCAACAGCCTGTTCGAGACGCCTTTCGCCTCGAGCCGCCAGCTGGCCTACATCCCGGACGGTGCAAACGATCCGCTGATCTCGCCGCTTTCGAACGCGGCGGCCGTGACCGGCCTGATCGACTTCATCAACGGCAATGATCGCCTCAGCGACTACCGTGGCCAGATTGCGGAGCGCAATCTCGCGGCGGACGACTGGTGGACCAAGTTCGACCTGAACCTCACCCAGACCTTCCCGGGCCTGCGTGCGGGTGACCAGACCCAGGCGTTCATCGTCATTGAAAACGTTGGCAATCTGCTCAACGACGAATGGGGCAACCTGCGTGAGCATGGCTTCCCGGGTGCAGCGGAACTCTACACCGTGTCGGGCATCGACACGCAGGGCCGCTACATCATCTCCGGCTTCAACGCGAGCGCGGACAATGACAGCATCGTGGTCAGCCCGTCGCTCTGGCAGATCCACATCGGCCTGCGTTACAAGTTCTAAGGCCGGACGCCTGACGTCAGCGTAGATTGGGGAGGGGCGGCGCCGCGGGTGCCGCCCCTTTTCCGTTGTCGTGGCCTGCGAGGCCGGACCTTGCAAATCCACGCCGGATGCATGATCTGTGACCAACAAAAAAAGCTCCCGGCCGGTGGTCCAGAAAGGATGAAAAACAGCCAAATGACATCCCACTCTCCTGTGAGACCTGAGCACCTGCCTGTGAGGCCTGAGAGCCCGAATGTGGGAGCTGGCAGCATCCGGCTGCCGGCGGAATGGGCGCGTCATGATGCGATGTGGATTGGCTGGCCGTCCGATGCCGACCTGTGGCGCGATGACCTCGTCCCGGCGCGCCGGGAAATCGCGGCGCTCGTCCGCGCGCTCACCGGTCATGGCGGACGGGTGCAGCTTGTCGCGAGCCATCTGTCGGCGGCCGAGGCGGCCCGCGTGATGGTCGATGAAGGGCCGGGCATCCATGTGATGCCGATGGGCGACATCTGGCTGCGCGACACCGGCCCGATCTTCGTCGATCACGGCGGCGCGGTGAAGGCCGTCCGGTTCCGCTTCAATGGCTGGGGCGGCAAGTACGAACTGGACGGCGACAATGAGACCGGCGCGGCCATTGCCCTTGAGGCGGGCGCGGCGCTGGAGAGCTACAATCAGGTGCTTGAAGGCGGCGCGGTGGACTGGGACGGGCGCGGAACGGTGCTGACGACGCGCCAGTGCCTTCTCAATCCGAACCGGAATGTCGGCTGGACGCAGGCCGAGGCCGAGCGCGTGCTGGGCCGGGCACTGGGCGCGCGAAAGCTGATCTGGCTCGGCGACGGGCTGTTGAATGACCACACTGACGGGCATGTCGACAACATTGCGCGCTTCATCGCGCCGGGCGTGGTGGCGTGCATGACGGCGTTCGGCGATGATGATCCCAATGCCGATGTGCTGGCGGCGATTGAGGCGGAGCTTCGGGCGGCGAGCGACGCAGACGGCCGCGCGCTGAAGGTGGTCACGCTGCCATCGCCGGGGCTGGTGACGGATGAGGACGACGAGCCGGTGCCGGCCAGCCACATGAACTTCCTGATCGGCAATGGCGTTGTGGTGGTGCCGACCTATGGAACGCCGAGCGCGGATGCTGCGGTGGACGCATTGCGGCCGCATTTTCCGGGCCGCGCCGTCATCGGACTGCCGTCCGGCCATATCCTGACGGGGGGCGGTTCATTTCACTGCATCTCGCAGCAGCAACCGGATTTTTCCGCCGTAGACAATGAAGGGCCGGACCGATGAGCCGCAACATCAAACTCTCCGTCATCCAATGCGCCCTGTCGGACGACATGGACGCCAACATCGCCAAGGTCGGTGAACTGGTGCGCGAGGCGGCCGGGATGGGAGCCGATGTCGTGCTGCCATCGGAGCTGTTTTGCGGGCATTATTTCTGCACAGAGCAGACCGAGGAGAATTTCGCCCGCGCCCTGCCCTGGCGCGATCATCCGGCGGTGCACGCCATGGCGGAGCTTGCGCAGGAACTGGACATCGTCATCCCGGTCTCGATCTACGAGAAAGAGGGGCCGCACCTTTTCAATTCGCTGGTGATGCTGGACGCCGACGGCGCAGCGCTCGGCGTCTATCGCAAGACCCACATTCCGGACGGGCCGGGATATATGGAGAAGTTCTATTTCCGGCCGGGCGACACCGGCTTTCAGGTTTTCCAGACGCAGAAGGGCAGGATCGGCGCGGCGATCTGCTGGGACCAGTGGTTCCCCGAGGCCGCGCGGGCGATGACACTGCTCGGCGCGGATGTGTTGCTTTATCCGACGGCCATCGGGTCCGAGCCGCATGATGGCGGGCTGGACACGCGCGACCGCTGGCAGCGGGCGATGATCGGCCATGCGGTCTCCAACGTCATCCCGGTGGCAGCGGCCAACCGGGTCGGGACCGAGAACGGGCAGGTCTTTTACGGTTCGAGCTTCATCGCTGACCCGGCGGGGGATAAGGTCGCCGAGCTCGGCCGGACCGAGGAAGGCATACTGGTCGCCGAATTCGACCTCGACAAGGTGGAACGCCAGCGGGCGGCGTGGGGTTTTTTCCGAGACCGCAGGCCCGAGCTTTACGGGCGTCTGGTCGGCTGGGATTGAAGTCCGTCATCGCGCAAGGGGCGGGTTGCAAAGCACGCGCTTGTGTCCGATATAGGCGATGGAGGCTGGCGGCGGACGTGCCGCTCGCCAACCGGGTCAGGTCCGGAAGGAAGCAGCCCTAACGAGTTCCGCCCGGGTCGTTGTCCAGTCTCCACTTCTCCAATTTTTCCATTTTTCAGGGTTGCGCCAATCGTGCGACCATTGCGCGTCGATCTTGCGGGGCGTTGCCGGTTCAGGCTTGCGCGGCCGGGCGGATACCTGAATGATGCAGGATGTTCGAGGGCAATGACAGACACAGGCGGCTCGATCCGGCGACAGCGAAACCCGCAGCGCGAGCGGGTGTCTGGCGCGCGATCTGGTCCCGGCTGTGCACCGGCTGGCTGACGCTGGGCGGCTGGCGGATGGAGGGCGACTGGCCGGGCGTGGACAAGGCCGTCATCATCGCAGCGCCGCACACGTCCAACTGGGACGGCATCAACATGCTGGCGGCGGCGGGCCATTATCGGATCAAGCTGTCGTGGATGGGCAAGAAATCGCTGACCACCGGGCCTTTCGGCGGGCTGGTGAAGTGGCTGGGCTGCGTGCCGGTCTCGCGCGGGGCCGGGCAGGACATGGTTGGCCAGATGCGCGAGGCGTTCGCGAAGGCCGACTACATGGTGCTGGCCATCGCGCCAGAGGGCACGCGCTCGCTCGCCGACAGCTGGAAGTTCGGCTATTACCATGTCGCACGCGAAGCCGGTGTGCCGATCATCATGAGCGTGCTGGACTATGGGCAAAAGCGGATCGCGCTCTCGGGCGTGATCTGGCCGGGCGGTGACATCGCGGCCGACTACGAACTGATCCGGTCACACTATGAAAGCGCGCGGGGGAAGTTTCCCGAGCGGTCCGTGCTGCCGGAAACATCCGACTGAGACAACCGGCGCTGGTTTCAATTCAGCCTGTCGGTTGCGTGTCCGATGGCTTGTGAAGCTGCGTGGCAGAGGATTACCGCCGCGAAAAAAAAGGCGGCGCCGGGGGGACGCCGCCTTGGGGAGAGTTGGGAGGCTGGTTGCGGTCAGTTGGGGCTGTAGGGGATGGACGAATGGTGCAGGACGATCTTCAGGTCGCCGTTTGCATCTTCCATGTAGCCGAACGTGTATTCGACCTTCACTTCATTGCCCTGGGTGGTGGTGAAGTAGTAATTGCCCATCGCCATGGCGCTGTCACTGTCGACGATGGTGCCCTCATTCTCCCAGCGAACGTTGGTGTAGGGCGCGATGGCGAAGCCGCCATCTTCCGGGTTGGAGCCCTTCACGAAGTAGGAGAGCGCTTCGTCAAACGTGCCGCGGAACTGGTCCTGCGAGGCGAGTGTCGGCTTGAACAGCACTTCGCTTGAGCCGTAGGCATAGAATTTGTTGATGTGGTCGGTCGCGGCGGCGCGGTAGTCGCCGCCCGAGGCGTGGACCTGCCGATATTGACGATGCCTTCGCCCCATGCCTGCTGCGCGGCGGCGACGTCGGCCTTGGTGATGCCCGAATCGGAGGTCATCGCGGATCCACCGGCCGTGGCGCAGGCGGCGAGCGGCAGAACAGCGGCAAGGGCAAGAGCGGCAAACGTTTTCATGAAGCTTCCTCCGGGTGGTTGACTGGACAGTATTTCTGGTGCTGCCCCGGTGATTTCAAATCTGTTATTCCAGCCGGATACATCAGAATATGTGATGCAAAAGCCCACCCGCGCCGGGCATGCCACAGGCGGCAACCCGCTTGCGTCGGTGAGCCTGTTCGGCGCATGATGACCCGTTATGTCAGATGAGAATCTCCCCCCCGACGCCGAGACGCCTTCGATGTTTTCCGATGCCGAGACCGGTGCGGTCGGCGCGGCGTATCAGGTGCTGGCCCGCAAGTATCGGCCGCGCCGGTTCGAGGATCTGATCGGGCAGGAGGCGATGGTGCGCACGCTCACCAATGCCTTCGAGACCGGGCGGATCGCCCATGCCTTCATGCTGACGGGGGTGCGCGGGGTGGGCAAGACGACCACGGCGCGGCTTCTGGCGCGCGGGCTGAATTACGAATCGACCGATCACGCCGGGCCGTCGGTGGCTCTGGAGCCGGTGGGCGAGCATTGCCGCGCCATCATGGAGAGCCGCCATCCGGATGTGCTGGAGCTTGACGCGGCATCGCGGACCGGCGTCGGCGACATGCGCGACCTGCTGGACGGGGTGCGGTATTCGCCGGTGTCGTCGCGGTTCAAGGTCTATATCATCGACGAGGTTCACATGCTCTCGACGGCGGCGTTCAATGCGCTGCTGAAGACGCTGGAGGAACCGCCGGCGCATGTGAAGTTCATCTTTGCGACGACGGAAATCCGCAAGGTACCGGTAACGGTGCTGTCGCGCTGCCAGCGGTTTGACCTGAAGCGGCTCGACGTGGAGACGCTGGCGGCGCATCTCGGCCGGGTGGCGCGCCAGGAGGGCGCACACATCAGCGATGAGGGGCTGTCGCTGATCTCGCGGGCGGCCGAGGGATCGGTGCGCGACGGCCTGTCCATCCTCGATCAGGCCATCGTGCAGGCGAGCGCCGACGGGGCCGAGGTCGGCGTGGCGCAAGTTCGCGACATGCTGGGGCTGGCCGATCGCGGACGATTGCTCGATGCGTTCGAGCAGATGATGGCGGGGCAGGCGGCGACAGCAATGGCGGAGGTCGATGACCAGATACGCGGCGGCGCCGATCCGCTGGTCATCCTCAAGGACATGCTGGACATCACCGCCGACCTGTCAAAGGCCAAGGCGCTGGGCGAGGGCTATCGCGCGGCGGGGCCGAAGGAATGGGGCGAGCGCGTGCGCGGGTTGGCGCAGCGCCAG
>JBGSUF010000002.1:0-5637 GCA_041736285.1 Hyphomonadaceae bacterium
CCGATCCCCTCCAGCATGCCGCGCGCGATCGCCGGCACGCCCGCCAGGACGAACACATTCTCAACCCGGAAACCGGGCGCGCCGGACACCGGATTGTCGATCAGGCTGGCCCCGACCGGCATTCGCGCCATCCGCCGCCGCGCGGCTGTAAATTCCGTCTGCGCCGCCGCATAGCGCTGCGCCAGCATGTCGAAGGCCACCGGATTCTCCTCCACCGACAGCCCGAAAGCCGCCCCGATGGCATCAGCCGTGATGTCATCATGCGTCGGGCCGATCCCGCCCGTGGTGAAGACATAGGTGCACCGCGCCCGCAGCGCATTCACCGCCTCGACGATCACCGACTGCACATCGGGAACCGTCCGGCACTCGGTGACCTGAATGCCCAGCGGCTCCAGAAACTGCGCCACCTGCTGCAGGTTGATGTCCCGCGTGCGGCCGGAGAGAAGCTCATCCCCGATCAGCACAACGCCCGCGGTGACCGGTTCGTCCCCCGTCATCTCAGCCACTGACCAGATCGCGTTTATAGCTGCGCATGGCCGAAATATAGCACAGCGCCGCGAGCAGGAAGATCATCACGGTGACGGTGATCGACAGCCTGATCCCGTCCGCGCTGGCCGCTGCGCAAACCGCTTCCTGCGCCTCGCTCAGCACCGCGTCACTCTTGCAGATCGCGACCGACAGCCCCTCCTGCCCCGCAAGTTTCATCCCGGCCATGATGTCCGACAACAGCCCGACAAACAGCGGCCCGAGGCCATATCCGAGAAGGTTGACCACGAACAACAGGATGGCGATCGCCGTCGCCCGGCTCCGCGCACCGACGACGGCGCCGACGATCGAATACATCGGCCCGAGATACCAGTAGTGGAACAGGTTTGCGACCAGCAGCAGCGGGAAGATCAGCGCCACGCTCGGTGCGTTGAACGCCGCCGCATAAGCGAACGCTGCCACCACGAAACTTCCTGCCGGCAGCCAGAGCGACGCCCGCTTGTGGCGCGTGTCCAGCTTCTCGATCAGCCAGCCGCAGAAGAATGTGCCCGCCGCCCCGGCGACCGACAAGGGTGCCATGTAATGCAGCGCCGCATCCCCGAGCGCGATACCGTGATTTCTCATCAGGTAGGAAATGATGAAATTGCCCATTCCATAGCCGACGAATGAGGCCAGCATCGCCCCGACCGTCACGGCCCAGAACGTGTATTTTCCGCCAAGCTCTTGCAGAGTTTCGCCGATGCTTGGCGTTTTCGGACGCACAGCCCCCGGCGGATCGGTATAGCCGCGCGGGGGTTCCTTGATGGTCAGAATGATGATGATGCCGAGCGGGATACCAGCGAGGCCAATGGTGATGAACGTGTCCTGCCAGTCGACCTGATTGCCGAAAAGGCCGACAAACAGGTTGGCGAACAACGTGCCGACGGTGACACCCATCGCGTAGATGGCAATGGCGGGCGCCCGCGAGCGCGGCTTGAAATAGTCCGAGATCAGCGAGTTGGCGGCCGGCGTCAGCCCGGCCTCGCCCACCCCGACGCCGAGCCGGAACAGGAACAGCGCGAGGAAACTCCACGCCAGTCCGCACAGCGCTGTCATCAGGCTCCAGATGATGATGGAAACGCCGATGATCCAGACCCGGCTGACCCGTTCGGACAAACGTGCCATCGGGATGCCGAGGAAGGTGTAGAACGCGGCAAAAGCCAGCCCGCTCAGCAGGCCGAACTGCCAGTCCTTGAGGTTGAAATGCTCGATGATCGGCTCGGCGAGAATGCCGATCATGATGCGGTCGATGAAATTGAAGATGTAGGCGACCAGCAGCGCGCCCAGCACATATGTGCGATAAGGCTTCGATCCGAAGCCTGTCTCGTGGCCGTTGGCCGGGGCGTTGCCGGTCAGTTCCGCCATCCGTTCTTCCTCCCGCAATCTTATTGTTGCGGCAGACGTTAGCGAGGCGACGGGCAAATGCAATGCCCGCCGCCACCGGGCATCGCACACCTGTTCGAAAGCGCTTTCCTCACACCCCGTCGAACAGCGCCGTCGACAGGTAGCGCTCGGCGAAGGAGGCCACGATCACGACGATCGTCTTGCCCGCCATTTCCGGTCGCCGCGCCACGCGAACGCCTGCCAGCACCGACCCGCCGGACGAGATCCCGACCGGTATCCCTTCCAGCCGCGCCATCCGCCGCGCCATCGCGAACGTCTCCTCATTGCCGACCTTCAGGATCTCGTCGGCAAGTTCTGTGTCCATGTTTTCCGGCACGAAGCCTGCGCCTATGCCCTGGATCGTGTGCGGGCCGGGTTGCCCGCCCGAGAGGACGGGGCTGGCTTCCGGCTCAACCGCGATCATCTTCAGCCCGGCCTTGCGCGCCTTCAGCACCCGCCCAACGCCGGTAAACGTGCCGCCCGTGCCAACGCCCGCCACCACCGCATCGACCTTGCCGCCGGTGTCGCGCCAGATTTCCTCCGCCGTGGTTCGCGCATGGAATGCCGGGTTGGCCGGATTGTCGAACTGGCCCGGCATCACGGCGCCCGGCGTCTCCGCGAGGATTTCCTTCGCCCGCGCGATTGCGCCGCCCATGCCCTTTTCCTTCGGCGTCAGAACCAGTTCAGCGCCCATCAGCGCAAGCATCTTGCGCCGTTCGATGGACATGCTTTCCGGCATGGTCAGGATGATGCGATACCCCTTGGCCGCCGCCACGAAGGCGAGGCCGATCCCGGTATTGCCCGATGTCGGCTCGACGATGACGCTGCCCGGCTGCAAGCGCCCGTCCGCCTCCATCGCTTCGATCATGCCGAGCGCGATCCGGTCCTTCACGCTCGCCAGCGGGTTGAAGAATTCAAGCTTCAGGAGGAGATCGGCGACGAGCCCCTCCTCGCTTGAAAGCTTCGGCACGCGCACGAGCGGGGTGTTGCCGATGGTTTCCAGTATGCTGTCATAGACGCGCCCGCGTCCCGGTGCGTCCAGCCTTGCTTTCCAGTGATCGGTCATGGTGTTTCCCTCGTGTTGCTGGCGTGGCTTTGCCGTCTCCTTGATTGGCCCAGAGAATGGTCATGCTCAGGCGGGCGTGCAAGGCATGCCCCGCCGGTTGGGTCTCGCACCCGGCTTACCTCACGATTGAGCAAATCTGAATGCCGTGGCACAAGACCGCCCATGCCGGACACCATGACGACTTCCCCCGCCCCTCACCCGCTCTTCGCCGATGCGCCGAGATCGGTGAGCTTTCGCAAGCTTCGCAAGCGTCTCGTCCGCTCTGCGCTTCAGGCCATCGACACCTATGGCATGATCGCGACGTCCGGCCCGCGCCCGCGCTGGCTCGTCTGCCTGTCTGGCGGCAAGGACAGCTACACCCTGCTCGCCGTGCTGATGGACCTGCAGTTTCAGGGCGCACTGCCGGTCGACCTCGTGGCTTGCAATCTTGATCAGGGCCAGCCCGGCTTTCCAAAGCACATCCTGCCGGAATGGCTCGCCCGCACCGGCCTGCCTTACCGGATCGAGACCGAGGATACCTATTCGATCGTCACGCAGAAAGTCCCGGAAAACCGCACCTATTGCTCGATGTGCTCACGCCTGCGCCGCGGCATCCTCTACCGCATCGCGCGTGAGGAAGGATGCAGCGCGATCGTGCTCGGCCATCACCGCGATGATGCGCTGGAGACGTTCATGATGAACCTTGTCCATGGTGGACGTCTGGCCGCCATGCCGCCAAAACTCCTCAATGACGAGGGCGATGTGCTCGTTCTGCGCCCGCTCATCACCTGCGCCGAGGATGACATCGCCCGCTTCGCCGCGCTGATGGACTTCCCGATCATCCCCTGCAATCTCTGCGGATCGCAGGACGGGTTGCAGCGCGTCGCCATGAAGCAGATGCTGGACGACTGGGAAAGGCGAAAGCCCGGCGTGCGGCAGGTCATGGCCCACGCCCTTGCCACCATCCGGCCGAGCCATCTCCACGATCCGCGCACCTTCGACTTTGCCGCCCTCGCGCCGGGCGGGCTCGGCGAAGATGACCCGAACGTCCCGTTCTGAGGCGCGGCGAGCGCTTCCTGTCCTCAAAGGCCCGATAACGTCGTTTGCAGGTGATGACGCTTGGGCCCGCCCCGCTCGCTTCTGCCCGCCGCCTTACCAGCGCGGCGGATGCACGAGCGAAGGGTTGATCTCGGCAATCGAGCGCACGCCAAGCAGCGCCATCGTCCGGCGAAGCTCATCCTCCAGAATCCCGAGCGCCCGTGAAACGCCGGCCTCCCCGCCCGCGCCGAGACCATAGAGCCAGGCCTTGCCGAGTGCCACGCCGGTTGCGCCGCGCGCCAGCGCCTTGACGATATGGCTGCCCCGCCGCACGCCGCCATCGACGATCACTTCCGCCCGTCCCGCAACCGCTTCGGCAATGGCCGGGATGATGTCGATGGTTGGCACCGCCGTGTCGATCTGGCGTCCGCCATGGTTCGACACCCAAACCGCATCCGCTCCGACATCAATGCAGCGCCTTGCATCCTGCGGCGTGGCGATGCCCTTGATGGCGAAATTGTCGCCCCAGACGCGCTTCATCCAGGCGGCATCCTCCCACGTCACAGCACGGGAAAACTGCTTGTCGATGAAGGCCATCACGCCGTCTCCCTGCGCCATGCCCTCGAAATTGGCGGCGCCGATCTTCGGCGCCGTGAGGTAATCGCGCAGCCAGCCGGGGCGGGCCAGAACCTGTTTCAACAACCCCGGCGAGACCTTTGGCGGCATGCCGAAGCCGTTGCGCGGATCGCGCTCGCGCTTGCCAGCCACCGGCACATCGACGGTCAGTATGCAGCCGGTAAAGCCTGCAGCCTTTGCCCGGTTGAGGAAGGTTTCGACCAGCCCGCGATCCTTCCAGACATAGACCTGAACCCAGCGCGGCCCGTCGCTGGCAGCGGCGATGTCCTCCACCGTGCGGCTCGCCATGGTGGAGCAGGCGTAAATCGTCCCCGCCGCGTGGGCCGCCCGCGCCACCGCGCACTCGCCCTCCGTCGGCCAGAACAGCGCCGAACCGGCCGTCGGCGCGATGAAGAATGGCAAACGGGATTTCGCCCCCATCACCGTGACGCCCGTGTCGATCTCCGACACGTCGACCAGCGCATTCCACGTCAGGCCGTAATCGTCATAGCGGCTGGTGGCCCGCCGCAGCGTCACCTCATCCTCCGCGCCGCCATCAATGTAATCAAACACCATGCGCGGCAGTCGCGCCTTGGCCAGCATGCGAAGGTCGGCAATGTTCAGGGCGCCCGATAGCTTTGTCATCGCAGGACGCTAGCGCCGCCCGAACAGCTTCTCAATATCAGAAAGTTTCAGTTCGACATAAGTTGGCCGTCCGTGATTGCACTGGCCCGAATGCGGCGTGGCCTCCATCTGCCGCAGCAGCGCATTCATCTCCTCGCCCGTCAGCCGCCGCCCCGCCCGGATGGACGAGCGGCAGGCCATATTGCCCATCACCTCCTCGAACCGGCCCTTCAGCGACAGGTCTGCCTCATACTCGGCGAACTCGTCGGCCAGATCCCGCACAAGGCCCTGAACATCCATCTGCCCGAACAGAGCCGGGGTCGCCCGCACGCACACCGCCCCCGCCCCGAACGGCTCGACCTCCAGCCCCAGCGTCTCCAGCTCCCCGGCGCGCTCGCCGACCAGAC
>JBGSUF010000026.1:0-5333 GCA_041736285.1 Hyphomonadaceae bacterium
GCCGCCCGACGCATCCAGAAAACCGCCGATCAGGCCCAATGGCACCGTGACTTTCGCGTCCTTCACCTTTGGCATGGTGGGATAGGTCAGCGCTTTATACAGCAGGTAAAACCCAAGGCAGGTCAGATAGAGCATCACAAAGGGCCGCGCCGCCTCGGCATGCCTGTAGAGCAAGGCGGCGAAGCCACCGGCGATGAATTCGAGGCTGAGCGGATGAAAGGCGAGGGCGGTGAGGTTTCGCGCATAAGCCTCGCTCAGCCCGCTCGCCGCGCCGACGATGACGACGAGGCCCCAGGCGGCGAGCATCGGCCCCGTCCAGCGCGGCCCGAGAAACACGATGGCGGCGAAGAGGATGTAGAAATGCACCTCATGCACCAGCGTCCACCCGACGGCGAGGATGGGCCATGCCGGCTGCGGGATCAGCGCATACGAAGCCCCGAGGCTGGAGGCGGTGTCCATGCCGCGCGCGGTGACCTCTTCAATGTCCACCGGCGCGCCGGTCGTGACGATGAGGTAGATCACCATGATGGTCAGAAAGACCCACCAGATCGGATAGATACGCAGCGCGCGGGCAAACAGAAAGCTGGAGGCGGCGCGGGTGCCACGCGCGGCGTTGCGCGTGACATGGACCATGATGAAGCCCGAAATGACGAAGAACAGATCGACCCCCGCCCAGCCATTGCGCCAGAGGCCGCCAATCAGGGGCGCAGTGTCGGCGGCGGCGTTCATCGCGGCCGCTTCGGTGAGATAAAGCGCCTCGATCGCGCCGACATGGAACAGGGCGACGGCCAGCGCGGCCAGAGCCCGCAAAATCTGGACCGAATGAAGCCGCACGGCCAAAGTCCCCTTCAAGGAAAAACGCTACTGATCAGGCTTCTATCACCTGCGCAAGCGGGAGCAAACCGAAGCGCGCAGGCAAGGCGGCCGCGATCTCGCCTGAACCGGCTGTCAGAGAGGCGGGCCGGTCCGGGCGCATGGCGGCGGGGCAGGGCGGCAGGGGGCAGGGCGGCGAGCTTGCAAAACATTCATGAGAACAGCCCTCATGAATTCGCAGATGGCCCGTGCGCCGGGTCTTGCATGTAACGCCGATAGCGCAGAAATAGGACCGATGGAAAACTCCCCGCCGCCGCATCAGACTGAAGGCCTTCCGGTCCGCGGCAAGCCTGTGGCCGGCGGCGTGGTGGGCGATGTGTTGCGGCGGGTTTGGCGCGCATTTCTGTCCGTGCTGGGCGGACTGCTGATCCTTTTGGGCATCCCGATCGGGATTGCAACGCCGCTCATCCCGATTGGCCTGCCGATCATCATCACCGGCGTGGTGCTGCTCGGGCGCAATTCCGATTTCGGGCGTCACCTGATGGAGAAGACCCTCGCGCGCTGGCCGAAGCTTGAGCGGTTTGCGCCCAACTGGCTGATGCGGCTGGTGTTTGGGCGCGACAAGTATGACCTGACCCATCCGGCCGAGGCTGACGCGGCCGCCGCCCGGGAAAAGGCGCAAGACACGGCCTGACCGGTCTGGCCGCGCGGTCGAAGCGCTTTGCGGTCTTGTTGCGTTCTTGGGGGGATGGCCGGCGGGGAGAGGCGCGAAACCGCGACCCTTCCTTTCGCGACCCCTTGTTTCGCGACTCCTTGTTTCATCGGTAATGTTTCGCGCTTCAGCGCCTGCGCGCCTCGCGGGCGGCGGGTGAAGTGTTCTTCATGCCTGCTTTTGTGTGGTCAGGCCACAGGCGGGCGGAGGGAGAGAAGAGGACGGGAGCCGGACGGGGGCTTACGCCGAACGATCAAGGCACAAGTCGGTGATCGCAGCCGGTGCTCTGGTCGTTTTCCCAACGTGCTTTGTGGGCTCCGGGAGGGAGCCAGCGGTTAGCTGGACAGCGCAGCTTCGATTTCGGCGAGGGAGGCTTCGAACTGGTCGGCGCCGTCATTGGCACGGGTCTGCTCGACCATGACATCGCGCGCAGCAGAGAGGGCAACGCTGGCAATCGCAGCGCGGACGCGGTCGGCGGCCTCGGCTTCGGCGCGGGCGATTCGGCCGGAGAGTTGTGCTTCGCGGCGGGCCTCACGGTCAGCCATTTCCTTTTCGGCGCGCTCTCGAAGGCTGATCGCCTCTTCCTTGGCCTGACGGATGATTTCGTCGGCTTCAAGGGCGGCGTCACGCTGGCGACGTTCGCTGTCTGACAGGAGGATCTGGGCCTCTTCGCGCAGGCGGCGGGCCTCTTCGAGTTCGGCGCGGATGGCTTCGCCGCGCTTGTCCAGCAGCTTGCCAACGGTCTTGAACCCGCCCGCATACCAGACGATGCCGAGAAACACGATCAGCGCCAGCACGGCAACATTGGTTGCCGGATCGGTCAGCCGGTATTCCCAATAGCCCTTGCTGTCATCGGCGGCGAACGCCGTCGGCGCAGACAGGGCCAGAAGGGCGAGGGCGGTGAAAGCGGGTTTCAGCATGGGTCAGCCCTTGGTGGAAGCGGACTGGGCGACGGCCGCGCGGATGCGCGCCGCGTCGGGCTTTCCGCCAAGGCGCGCGACGAGCGCTTCGGCGACGGACGTTGCAAGGTCAGGAACCTTTTCCATTTCGCGGGAGACTTCACCGGCGATCTTCGCATCGCGCTCCGATTGCAGACGGGCCATCGCAGCCTCGGCCTTTTCGGTGGCGCGGACAATCTCGGCGCGGGCTTTGTCCTGTGCGGAATTGGCGGTTTCCCTCGCTTTGGCGCGGGCTTCGGCAAGCCGGACCTGAAGCGCCTGCTGGGCCTCCTGAGCCTGCTCGTTGAGGCGGTGCGCCTCGTCCAGCGCGCCGACAATGGTGTCCGATCGCCGCTCGAGCGTCCCGGCCAGTTTCTTGAGGATGAACTGGCCGAGGACGATATACAGACCAATGAAGATGACGATCAGCCAGAAGGCCTGGGGAAGCCAGTGCCATGTATCGAAAGCGGGAAACGCGCCTTTGGCGTGTTCCGCATCGGCCGCGCCGTGGGCGGCTTCTACAAGCATGATCGTCAGCATTGCGAGGTCTTTCCGGGATGGTGGCCGAGGTCGGTCTTCTGCGTCAGGCGACGAAGAGGATGATGACCCCGATCACGAAGGCGAACAGGCCGAGCGCTTCGGCGAGCGCCATGCCGATGAAGAGGTTGCCGGTCTGGGCCGGGGCCGCAGACGGGTTGCGCATGGCAGCGTCAAGGAAGCTGGCGAAGATGTTGCCAACGCCGAGAGCCGCGCCGATCATGCCAAGCGTGGACAGGCCAGCGCCGATATACTTCATGCCGAGGGCGATATCGCCGGTCATACCTTCCATGATGGTCTCCTTTGAGTGGAAGCTGGGGGTTTCAGATATTCGTCAAACCTGTTGAAAGCGCGTTCCGCCTATCCCGTCACGCGTTGGAACTCAAGGCTTTACTCGTCCTGCTGCTCCATGGGCCGCCGGTTGGCTTGTGTCAGTGATGGCCCGGATGGAGCGCGTCCGAGAGGTAGACGCAGGTGAGGATGGCAAACACGTAAGCCTGAAGGAAGGCCACGAGAAATTCGAGCGCGGTGATGGCAATCGCAAGGGCGAAGGGCAGAGGTGCCAGAAACGCGGTGCCGACGGAGTAGGTCGCCATCGCAGCGGCAAACGACACCAGCAGTTTCAGCATGATGTGGCCGGCCAGCATGTTGGCAAACAGTCGCAGCGACAACGTCACCGGGCGGGCGAGATAGGAGATGATCTCGATCGGCACCAGGATCGGCAGGATCGGCCACGGCACGCCGCTGGGCACGAACAGGCGCAAAAATCCCGCGCCGTTCTTGATGATGCCGACCAGCGTGACGATCACGAAGACGGCGATGGCGAGCACGCCGGTCACGATGATGTGGCTGGTTGTCGTGAAGAAATACGGCACCATGCCAATCAGGTTGGCGAAAAAGATGAAGAAGAACAGGGTGAAGACGAAGGGAAAGAATTTCAGCCCGTCTTCGCCCGCCGTCGAGCGGATGGTTCCGGCGATGAATTCATAGCTCATCTCCCCGACCGACTGCAGCCGGTTCGGCACCATCTGGCCGCGCGAGGCGGTCATGGCGAAAAAGCCGGCAATCAGCACCGCCGCAAACAGCATGAACAGCGCCGAATTGGTCAGCGATACGTCAAGGCCGAAAAGGTTCAGGTCGAGAACCTTGACCACCTCGAACTGACTGATCGGATCAATTTTTCCAGCCGCCATGCGCCCTATCCGTTGCTTGCTGCCCGGTCAGGGCTGCGTGTCTGTCGTCTTCGTGCCCGTCGTCGTCGTGTCAGTCGTCGTCGTGGTGTCCGGCGTGTCGCTTTTTTCCGGCGGCGTGTCCACCGGAGGTAGGCTCATTTTCTGCGCGGCGCGGATTATGCTGAGAAAACCGGCCGCCATGCCGAACATCATGAAAATCAGCAGCCCCCATGGCCCAGTGTGGGCGAAGTTGTCAATGGTGTGTCCGATCAAAGCGCCAATTCCGACGGCGGCGACAAAGCTCATGCTGAACTGCAATGCGGCCCCGACGGCGCTGGCCCCGCGATCCGGCTGGTCCTTGCCGGTCCGCTTGTCGTGCGCGGACCGGGCTTTCGCGATCCTGGAATTGAGGTCGTCCTGCATGGCCGATCGTCTCCGGTGAAAGCTGGTCGGGGCGGGTGCGCTATTGTGCCGCAACAAGTTCTTCGGCGGCTTCAAGGTCCACCGACACCAGTTTCGATACGCCTTTTTCACGCATGGTGACACCGAAAAGGCGGTCCATCCGGCTCATCGAGACGGCGTTGTGGGTGATGACGACAAATCGCGTGTCGGTGCGGCGGCGCATCTCGTCCAGCATGCGGCAGAAGCGGTCGACATTGGCGTCGTCCAGCGGGGCGTCCACCTCGTCCAGCACGCAGACGGGGGCAGGGTTGGCCAGAAAGACGGCAAAGATCAGCGCCGCCGCCGTCAGGGCCTGTTCGCCTCCGCTCATCAGGCTCATCACCGACAGCCTCTTGCCCGGAGGGCAGGCGAAGATTTCGAGCCCCGCCTCCAGCGGATCATCACTCTCGACCAGTTTCAGCTCCGCCTGACCCCCGTCGAACAGGGTCTCAAACAGGCTCTTGAAATTATCGTTGATGACGTCGAAAGCGGCGATCAGCCGCTCGCGGCCCTCGGCATTCAACTCATCGATGCCATCACGGAGTTTTGCGATCGCACCGGTCAGGTCCGACCGCTCAAGACGCATGGTGTTCAGGCGCCCGGCATATTCGCCGGCTTCGGCCTCGGCGCGGAGGTTGACGGCACCCAGCTGCTCGCGCTCCCGTTCAAGACCATGAAGCAGGCTCTCGGCCCCGGCCGCGTCGGGAGGGCGCGCGATGG
>JBGSUF010000053.1:0-1659 GCA_041736285.1 Hyphomonadaceae bacterium
CACTGGCGGCGTCGTGCAGCTTGGCACCCGCGCCATCGAACCGGCCCGCGCCGACTGGACCAGCGTCGGCAACAACCCGTTCTGGTGCCCGGACCCTGTCGCCGCCGCTGAATGGGAGGATTATCTCGACACCGTGCGCAAGGCCGGCTCCTCCGTCGGAGCCATCATCGAGGTGCGCGCCTCCGGCGTCCCCGCAGGCTGGGGCGCCCCGGTCTATGGCAAGCTCGACGCCGAGCTTGCAGGCGCAATGGTCTCCATCAACGCGGTCAAGGGCGTCGAGATCGGCGCAGGCTTTGCTGCCGCATCCCTCTCCGGGGAGGACAATGCCGACGAAATGCGCATGGGCACCGATGGCCGCCCGGTCTTCCTCACCAACAACAATGGCGGGGTTCTCGGCGGCATCTCCTCTGGCCAGGACGTGGTGGTGAGGCTGGCCATCAAGCCGACCTCATCCATCCTGACGCCCCGCCAGTCGGTCTCCAGCGCAGGCGAGGACGTCGACGTCCGCACCACTGGCCGCCACGATCCATGCGTCGGCATTCGCGCAGTGCCCGTCGCCGAGGCGATGATGGCGTGCGTGCTGGCGGACTCCAAGCTTCGTCACCGGGGCCAGACAGGTCGCTGAGCCTCAGCCCGGCTTGCCGAACACCGCCACGCGCGTCAGGAAATGCGCCTGCGCCTCGCCTGCAGACTCCAGTCCCGCCGCCCGCGCCATCGCGGCCAGATCCTCGCGCAGATAGCTCTTGTAATACGGCTCGTGGAAGCTCTCGGGGAAATACTCAAGCAGCCCGTCCAGCTTGGGATTGTCGCCAAACTGCAGGCTGTCGGCGAAGACGAACACCCCGCCCGGCTTCAGCACGCGCGCAACCTCCGCAAACACTCTGGGGCGCACACGCGGCGGCAACTCGTGAAAGAGAAAGATGCAGGACATCACGTCGACGCTGTCATCATCGAGCGGCATCGCCTCCGCCGCCCCCTCGATGACATCCACATGCGGCCATTCCGCCAGCCGTCCGCGCGCAACCTGCGCATAGGCCGGCGAGAGGTCCAGCATTGCCGCATCGAGGCGCGGAAACACGCCCATCACCTGCCGCATGAACCGCCCGTTCCCGCCTGCAAGGTCGAGATAGCGCATCCGCCGCTGGTCTCCGCCCGCGCGCACCGCCCGCACGATCTCCGCCAGCGCCATCCGCCGCATCGCGTCCGCCGCGCCGGTGAACAACACCTCGACCTGATCGTCATACAGCCGCGCGCTCTCCTCGGAGAACCAGCCATCGCTCTGATAGTGGAAATTCTGCCGATAATAGGTCGGGAAGCGCTCCGAGCCGGGGATCAGCCGCACTTCGGTGGCGGCCCGCGCCTTACGCCGCTCATCGACAATCCGCGCGTCCTTCAGGAGCCGTGCCGACTGTCTCAGCGTCCCGGCCAGTTCGCCTGGCTTGACGTCGGAGGGGGCCGGATAAAGTCCTGCTTCGATATTCGCCCGGTCCTGCCTGAAAACACTGAAGAAAGCCCGGCGCAGTTCGGCGATGTCCGGCCGTGTGACCACCATCGGCTCATCCGGGCGGGAAAAACCGCCCGTGCGCTGGCGGATCAGCGCGTAGTGCGCGCCATACCAGGCCGAGCGCAGTCCCTGCGCCGCGCCATACCGCGCACGCC
>JBGSUF010000058.1:0-11912 GCA_041736285.1 Hyphomonadaceae bacterium
GCCGCCGTCAGCGCGCTCGAAATGAGCGGCGACCGCGTGACCGGCGTCACCTTCCTGCATGGCGGCCGACATCACACGGTCGCAGCGCGGCGCGGCGTGTTGCTCGCAACCGGAGGGTTTTCATGGAGCCAGCAGGCCCGCAAGGCCCACTATCCGCATGGCAATATCGATGGCTCACACACATCACTGACCCCGCCCGACGCGGCAACCGGTGATGGCCTCTCGCTTGCGATGCAGGCGGGCGCAGCGACTGATACATCGCCGCTTCAGGCCGCCGCATGGTCGCCGGTCTCCAAAGTGCCACAGCGCGACGGCAGTTTTTCGCCCTTCCCCCATTATATCGACCGCGCGAAGCCCGGCATTATTGCCGTCGATGAAACCGGGCGGCGGTTCATCAATGAAGCCGTTCCCTATCAGGACTTCACCTCAAGGATGATCGACATCCTGCAATCGCGGCCGACGGCGCGGTTCTTCCTGATCTGCGACCATGAGGCGATCGTCCGATACGGGCTTGGCGCGGCGCCGCCCTCACCGGGCCAACGCCGTCCGTTCATCAGCAACGGCTATCTGAAAACCGGCAGCACGCCCGGGACGCTTGCGCGCCAGTTGGGCATCGACGCAGGTGGGCTCGATGAAAGCGTGTCCATCATGGCGCGCGCCGCCGACACCGGTGTTGATGCCGAATACGGGAAAGGCGCATCGCGCTACGACCAGTCCAATGGCGATACGTCCCGGGAGGGCGCGATGCGCTGCCTCGCCGCAATCAGCAAAGCGCCCTTCTATGCCGTGGAAATCGGACCGGGCGACATAGCGACCTTTGTCGGGATCCGAACCGATGGGTCAGCCCGGGTTCTGCGCGAGGACGGCTCGGTGATTTCCGGGCTGTACGCGGCCGGCAGCGACATGGCGACAGTGGCAGGCGGCGCTTACCCTGCCGCCGGGATCACCATCGGCCCGGCCATGACATTTGGCTGGATCGCCGCGCGCGAGATGATCGGCAATGCAGGCGCAACGCACGCCCCGCAGAGCCACGCTAATCCAGATCCAGCTGAGCATCGTTCGCGCCAGACAGCATAGCGATAAGCTGATGGCGCACGACCTGCGCATCCTGCTTGGCCGCCTGGTCTGCCGCTTCGGGATCACGTTGGCTCAGCGCATCGAGCAATTCATGGTGCCACTGCAACTCGCCCGTCGGGACATGATTTCCGAGTGAGCGCATGTACAGTTTGAGAATGCGCTGGCCCTCATCCATCAGGCCTTCGAGCCAGGATTCGAACCACGGATTGCCGGCAATCCTCGCAATCGTCATGTGAAATTCGCGGTTGGTCCGGATCATGCCGTCGGTGTCGTCCCGGAGGCGGCAGGCGTCATTTGCGCGCTGGATCCGGGTCAGTTGACCAATCTCGGCATCGGTGATCCGCCGGGCCGCTTCACGGGCTGTGACGCGAAACGCCAGTTCCTGCGCTGCCAGATAAGGGGCAAGGCTATCGACCCGCAGACGCGCTGCGACGGCTGACCGATTGGGCAGCGTTTCGACAAGCCCGGCCTCCCCCAGCCTGACGAGCGCTTCGCGAATTGGCGAACGTGACACCCCGTAGCGGCGGCTGAGTTCCATTTCGTCCAGCGGCGCTCCGGGCTCGATGACCAGCTCAAGGATTTCCTGTCGAAGCGAGGCGTAAACGAACTGCGCCGTGGCACCTTTTGCTTTGCGTTCGGGAGTGTCTGCCATGTTTTGTCGCTGGCCCTGCTCGTTCAAATCAGCTCCCAGATAGCAGAGCTTTTCGCGCTTGACCAAAATATCCGAGGCCGCTGGCAAGAAAACCGCCGTCTGCGTAAAGGGTCTGCCCCGTTACCCACGGTGCCTGCGCCAACAGGAAGACCGTCTCGGCAACCTCCTCCGGGCCGCCAAGTCGGGCGAACGGTGTGCGGTCAATCTCATGCTGGAAGACTTCCGGGTCTGTTCGTGTCGTCGCCATGGTCTGCGCCTTGTGTTCCACCGGACCCGGCGCGACGGCGTTCACGCGGATCCCGAACGGCGCCAGATCGACTGCAAAGCCCTGAACGAGCGAACTGGTGGCCGCCTTGGTGGCGCTGTAGACGGCTTCCTGCGCCCAGGCCTGACGCGCCGCCACGGAGGATATGAGCACGATCGAACCCCGGCCAGCCTTCGCCATCAGGCGACCGGCGGCCTGCGTCGTCAGGAAGGTGCCGCGGATATTGACCGCCACCATGGCATCGAACTCATCAACCGGCGTCTTGAGCAGATGGGACGGCCGGCTGATCGCAGCGCACCCGACAAACACATCGGGAGCCTTGCCGCCCCAACGATCCCCGATCTGAGCCATGGCGCGCTCCACCTCGTCCTGCCGGGAGATGTCGGCATGCACGGTGAAGGATGAGCCCGGCCCCGATCCGGCCCGGTCGATGTTTACCACATCTGCCCCGGCCCGGAGATAACGCTCCACGATGGCGCCGCCAATGCCGCCGCTGCCGCCGGTGACGATGACACGGTCAATGGCCGTAGCCGGTGATGGATCGCTCATCTCAGACAATCTCGGTTTCGCGTACGATCATGCGGGACATCCTGCTGACATTCTGATTGCTGTCCCGGCGGGAGTCGCTCGGCTTTTCCTGTCCGTAGACGGCCCGGAAGTCTTCCTCGGTCCTGAACCATTGCTCGGCGCAGCCATCCCACTCGAATTCGTGGTCAGTATTGCCCGGGAGGTTATCATCGTTTTCGCGGATGCTGATGACGTATTTGTGGAGGTAGCGTTCCTGGAGACTCATCACCAGGCTGACATGGCTGTCCAGCCACCACGAGCGGAACTCGTCCAGCGTGAGATGCTCGGCGCGTTTGAGAAACCACATGACCTTGATCATTCAAATTTCGTCCTTCCTGGCATTTCATTCTTGCATACAACGTGTATTTTCGAATGACCGGCGAGGTCAAGCCCGCGCCTTCAGGCGAACGATCGGGAAGGAACGAGTTTTTGGTGCAGACCGCTTTCAGATATGAAGATCCGGGTGTTTTCAGGCGGATCCCGCTGCCGGTCGGCGACGGTCATTCTCTGAATGTCGAATTGTCCGGCTCACCGACCGGTGCGCCGATCATCCACTGCCATGGTGGTCCGGGCGGACAAATCGGCAGTCATGTTCGCCGCTTCGCCAACCCCGAGACAATGCTGCTTGTCCAGTTCGATCAGCGCGGATGCGGCGCCTCGACACCCGCCGGATGCACCGATGCCAACACCACCGACCATCTCGTCGCCGATATGGAGATGATTCGTGAGCGCCTCGGCCTTGAGCGGTGGGCGATTGCGGGGGGATCATGGGGTGCGACGCTGGCTCTGGCATATGCGCAGGTGCATCCCGGGCGCACCAGCGGCGTTGTCCTGCGCGGTGCGTTTCTTGGCAGTGAGGCTGCGTTTCGCTGGTTCGATTTCACCATGCGCGAGGTCTTCCCCGATGCGTTCGAGGAATATGCCCGCCAGACCGGATGCGCCGGGACGGAAAGCATCTATGCAGCGGCGGCGCGTCATATCGGCGGACCTGATATCGAGGCGGCGCGGCGCGCTGCGGCGGCGCTGACGCTTTACGAGGAACGCTGCGCAACCCTCGGCCCGCAGGACGAGGCGGCCTATGCCTTCGACGCTGATGCCTGCCTGCCCGGCATAAAAGTGGCGCTGCACTATCACGCCCATCAGGCTTTCCTGCCAGCCGACGGGGTGTTGCCGGGGATGGGCAGTCTTGCCGGCGTGCCGGGCATCATCGTGCATGGGCGCTATGATGTGATTTGCCCGTTCGGACACGGCGTGAGGCTGCACCGCGCCTGGCCCGGCTCGAAACTGGTGCTGTGCCCGAATTCAGGTCATCTGGGCACTGAGCCCGAGATGATTGTTGCAATGACCGAGGCGTTTGAGGAGGCAATCCGATGGTAGACGAAACACACGAAATTCCGGTCATCGACCTGCGCCCGCCTTACCTGCTGTTCACCGGAACCGAGACCGATCCCAGCTATGCCAAGACGGGGTTCGGCGTGGTGCAGTGGCGGCGCGAGCAGTGCCTCGGACAGTTGCGCCTGTCGGCCGACGGTGTTGATCTCGGCCTGCCCGACCTGTCGGTCGAAGCGGCCGTCGAGCGCGGTGTGAAATCGCTGCTGATCGGCACCGCCACGATTGGCGGAACAATTCCGCCGTCATGGATGGAAACCCTGCTCGCTGCGGCCAGAGCCGGGTTGAACATCGTCGCGGGGCCGCACCAGAAACTGAACGCCATGCCCGCCCTCGCCGCTGCTGCGCGCGAGGCCGGTGTCAGCCTGATTGACGTGCGCGTTCCGCCTGACAATCTGCCGGTCGGCACGGGCCGCAAGCGTACCGGCCTGCGCCTCCTGACCGTCGGCACCGATTGCGCGCTGGGCAAGAAATACACCGCGCTGCAACTGGAAGCCGATATGAGGCGTCGCGGCGCAAAGGTGGACTTCCGCGCCAGCGGGCAGACCGGGATCATGATCGCCGGCCGGGGCCTGCCCATCGATGCGGTGGTTTCCGATTTCCTGTCCGGTGCGGCCGAGGTGCTCTCACCAGACAACGAACCCGACCATTGGGACATTGTGGAGGGCCAGGGTGCGATTTTTCATCCCGGCTATGCGGCTGTCTCCCACGGCCTGCTGATCGGATCCCAGCCGGATGCGCTGGTGGTCTGTCACCATGCCGGGCGCACCCATGTTGGCGGCTGGCCGGGTTTCGCCCTGCCCTCGATCAGCGAGGTCATCACCCGAAATATCGAGATCGGAAAACTCACCAATCCCGATGTCTCCTGCGTCGGCATCGCGATCAACACGGCGCATCTGAGCGCGGCTGAAGCGCATGATTATCTGGCCCGCCTCGCCGATACCCATGGCCTGCCGACGGTTGACCCCATCCGCACCGGAACGGACGCGATCATCGATCAGCTGGAACGCCAGTTTGGCGCGGTGGAAAGAGCGTCATGATCTCCTCACGCGTCGAGTTGCATCGCTTTCCCCTGAAAGAGCCGTTCGTCATATCCGGCCAGGTCTTTCATGACACAAACACAATTCGCGTGACGCTCGAAGCGGGCGGGCATACGGGCCGGGGCGAGGCGGTCGGCGTCAACTACATTGGCGAGACACCGGACGGGCTGGCGTCTGGCGCGGCGGCGGCCCTCGCCGAGATTGGCAATGCGCTTTCCTTCGACACGCTGCACGAGGCGCTCCCCCGGGGCGGCGTGCGCGCGGCGATTGACTGCGCGCTCTGGGATCTTCGCTGCAAGCAGGAGGGTCGCCGCATCTGGGAGATTCTGGGCATCAGGCCGCGCGCGATCACCACCGCGTTCACGCTCGGAATCGACACGCCAGACAGACTGGCAGCAAAAGCGCTTGCCGCCAGGGCGACGGGGATGCTGAAGCTCAAACTCGATGCCGACGATCCGATCGCAAAGGTCAGCGCGGTGCGCGCCGCCCGGCCGGACGCGCAGATCATCGTCGATGTGAATCAGGGCTGGACCTTCGACATGTTGCGCCAGCATGCGCCGGTGCTGGCCGGCCTCGGCGTGGAGTTGATCGAACAGCCATTGCCGCGCGGTGCGGACGACGCGCTCGCCGGATATGCCTCGCCGGTGCCGCTCGCCGCCGACGAATCCTGCCTCGACACGAGCGAGCTTGCAGGCGCAGGCGCTTATGATTTCATCAACATCAAGCTCGACAAGACCGGCGGGCTGACCGAAGCGCTCAGGCTCGCCCTGCAGGCGCAGCGCGCTGGAAAGCAACTCATGGTCGGCAATATGGCGGGCACATCGCTCTCCATGGCTCCGGGCTGGATCATTGCTCAGCCCTGTCGGTATATCGACCTTGATGGCCCGCTGCTGATCCAACAGGATATCGAACATGCGATTGCGTACACGGCGGGCGGGGAAATGTCGGTGCCGGATCGCGAGCTTTGGGGATAGGGGCTGTGTTGTTGCCACTGGCTGAGGAATGACTGGCGATGGTGCCGCTGCGGCGCTGACAGGGAATGCGATCCGGCAATGGGTTGTTCGCCGGATCGAGACGGCGGCGCGCCCGCCTTTGCTGATGATCTCCGGCGCGCAAGGCATTGGCAAATCAACCGCGCTGACCGCTCTGGCCGCACAGGAAACGCCGCGCATCGCTGTCATCGGCCTCGATGATGTCTACCACACGCAGAGCGCCCGCCGCCAACTCGCAGAAACCGTGCATCCGCTCTGCGAAACGCGCGGGGCCCCCGGCACGCATGATCTCGCCCTCCTGGACGACACGCTGAACGCGCTGCTGGCGGCCAGCAACACGTCACGAACGCTCATCCCGCGCTTTGATAAACGCACGGACGACAGGGCGCCGCGCGCGCAGTGGTCCTCGTTTGCGGGCAGGCCCGACGCGATCATCCTCGAAGGCTGGCTGATGGGGGTGGACGGTGATCCGGCCGCACCCGGCGCGCCCGGCCTTAACGCGCTGGAAACCGGCGAGGATGCCACCGGGCTCTGGCGCAGCTGGCAGGAAGACCATCTCGCGCGCGATTACGGCGCGCTTTGGGACCGCGCGGACAGCTTCCTCCATCTTGATGCGCCGTCTTTCGAGATTGTGCTGCGCTGGCGGGTGCAACAGGAGGAATCGACGCTGGGTTTGCCGAGCGGTCTGCTTCCACCCGAAAGGCGGCTTTGGGTTGCGCGATTCATCCAGCACTATGAACGCCTGACACGCCGTATGCTGACGGGACACAGGCGCAAAGGCGACGTGATACAAGTCGATGACGCCCGCAATCTCGTTGCATTTACAGGGGTCTGAGGCTTGATGTCCGGTCGCGGTCTGCGCCAGTCAAACAGGACGTGCATCGGCTGGCGATCTGTGCATACTTTGTGCATGCAACATCAGCGGCGCTGAGCTGCACGCGCCCGACCAGATGATCTGAGGAGAATATGTCGATCCGATCAAGCGCAACACCAGCCCGGGGCGATGCGGGCGATGTCGATATTCTCTGGAACCAGTTTGTCACGATGCGCGACGGCGTGCGACTGAAAGCGGCTGTCTACCTGCCAAAGGACCGCGCCGGGCCACTGCCGACCGTCATTTCCCAGTCTGCCGGGTCGCCGGTCTGGAAAAGGGCACGTCCAGTTTGCGACGGATCGGCGGCCCCTTCTTCTGCCCCTTGCGGCTGATCAAGTCTTGGTAAAGCGCGTTCGCCGCCTCCTGCTCCTCCGGAGTCAAGGGAATTTCGTCCAGATTCACGCGTTGGCGCTGCGATTTTTTTGCCAACTCTGGTGATTTGCCTTGTGACATTTCCAGCCCCCATGGGAAGTGTAAAGGAATTCCCGTTATTTAATATCTTGTCGTTGAATATGTCAACGTAGTCGTCGAGCTGACGCCCTATGGTCTCGACCGCCTGTTTGCCGACGGTGTGCGTTTTGCCCGTGCCGGCCTCGCCTTTGTCGCGGGCGATGTGCGCGGGCGCGGTGATTCCGAAGGCATTTTCAGGATGTGGCAGAACGAACCCGCCGACAATCATGACACCATCGAATGGGCCGCGGCCCAGGACTGGTCCAACGGCAAGGTCGGCCTTTATGGAAGCTCCTACTCGGGTGCCAACCAATGGATGGCGCTGAAGGACAAGCCGCCCTCGCTGCGAACGATAATTCCCGCCGGCACGTCCATGTCCGGCTTCGACATGCCCCTCGGCGGTGTGCCCAACGCCCATGTGATCGTCTGGAGCATGCTGACCTCCGGCAAGCCAACCCACTGGAACCTGTTCGCCGCCCCCGGCTTCTGGACGGAAAAGCTGACCGAGTTGCGGCGCTCAGGTCGCTCCTTCGCTGATCTTCCGAGGGCTTTCGGGGTGGAAACCGAGAGCTTTCGCGAGCAGATCGAGCATCCGCAATGGGGCGAGGTGTGGGAGCGCCATCTCCCGTCACCGGAAGACCTGCGAGCGGTGGATTTTCCGGTCCTCAGCGTCACCGGCCAGAATGACAGCGCCCTGATCGGCACGCTGGAAAACTGGCGCCGCTTCCATGCCGCCGCGCCGGAGAGCGCGGGCGCGCTCGGCCATCTGGTGATCGGGCCATGGTTTCACGGCGGCATGGAGGGGAGCGTGCGCGCTGGTGAACTGGCCTTCGGACCGGCCGCGGCGATCAACCTGCAACAGGTGAAATTCGACTGGTATCACTGGACACTTGGCAGCGGGCCGCGCCCGGACTTCGTGGCCCGGCCGGTGACCTACTATGTCTGCGGCGAGGAAAGCTGGCAGACCGCCGACACCCTCGCCGGGGTTTCCGGAGAGCCGCTGGAATACCACCTCACCTCCAATGGCCGCGCCGATGATGTCCACCATTCCGGGCAACTGAGCGAGACATCTCACCCCGCCGGCCATGACAGCTTCACCATCGACCTCGATGACATCACCAAAATTCGGATCGAGCGGCAGCAGCGCCCTGACAGTGCTGGCCCCGGCGCGGCCTATGGCGTGCCTTTTCCGCCGCCCCACCACTCCATGTTTGCCGCCCTCTACGGCGATGACCCGACCGACCAGTCCTTCACCACAGACCTTCAGGGCATGGGCGTGGTCTATCATTCCGCGCCCTTCGCCCACGGTCCGACGCTTGCCGGGCGGCCCACTCTTGATCTGTGGCTGAGAATGGATGTCCCGGACGCTGATCTCTGCGTCTTCCTGCACGAGATTCGCTGCGACGCTAGCGCGATCCTGCTCTCATCGACGCTGCGCCGGCTGCGTTTCCGCAATGGCTGGGACGCGCCTGAATTTGCAAGCCCGAACGTCCCGTTCCGGCTGCGGCTCGATGATTTCCGCTTCTTTGCGCGCAGGCTGGCGGACGGCTCGCGGTTGCGCCTGACCATTCGCGCGCTGTCGGGCCTCAATTTCGAGGCGAACGCCGAGATGCGCCAGCCCGGCGGTGCCCGCATCGCCAATGTCGACCTTCTGCACGGCGGAAACACCGCTTCGAAGCTGACACTCAACTTTTCTTCCTCCAGAACAGCGGACCCGGCAACATGATCCCGACCCGTGAAGACACGACCAGCGAGACCAGGCTCTCACCGGGGCAACTGGCATCCTATAGCGGCCCGCAACTGTTGCTGTTCCTGGTGCGGATGGCGGGCTACGGCATCATCCCGGCGCTCTATGCCGAGCGCTTTGACCTGACGCTCGACAAGATTGCCGGCCTTCTTCTGGTGATGCGGTTTGTCGAGGCCGCGCTGCAGATTGTCGCCGGACGCCTCACCGACATGACCGCGCGGGGCCGGTTCGGGCGCAAGCTCTGGGTCGTCATCGGAACATCGGCGGCCTGCCTGTCGCTCATCATGCTGTACTCCCCGCCAGAGAATGCCGGGCTGTTCTATCTCGCCTTCTGGCTGTCACTCGGCACGCTGATCGGCTCAGTGACGGAGGTGGCCTACTATGCCTGGGGCGCAGAGATCACGACCGATTATGTCGAGCGCGGCAAGGTCGCCACCGTCCAGCAATGGGCCTCGATTGCTGGCCAGGTGATGTTTTTCGGCGTCCCGCTCCTGCCACTGACGGCGGGAACGGAAATCACTTTCGACACATTGGGAATGCTGGCTTGGGCGATCGGCTTCCTGACGCCGCTCATCCTCATCCTGGCGTGGACGGCGGCCCCGCGTGGCAATCCCGGCACGGGGGATGCGAGCCCGACCTTGCGCTCGCTCGTCAAGGCCATTGCGGCCAACCGGCCCATGCAAATCCTCATCGTCGCAGGCATGTTCTTCGATATTGCCGCCAGTGTTGCCGTCGGTGTCGGCTTTCTGTTCATCGACTCCTACCTGCAGGCCGGTAACGCCGTTCCCTATCAGGGCCTGCTCACCATGGGCGGGGCCTTTGTCGGCGTGACCCTCGTGGGCATGCTGATGACGCGTTTCCAGAAACACCTGGTGTGGACCTGGTCGACATGGGTCTATGCCGGCATCATGCTGACAGCGCTGATGCTGACGCCCGAAATGCCCTATGCGGGCACCATCTATGTGGTCATCACGACGCTGGCCTACCTCTTCATCATGGGGGCCGTCGTCGCACCGATGTCCATCATTGGCGACGTGGTGGACTATGAACGCTGGCGATCGGGCGAGCAGCAGTCGGGCCAGTTCGTTGCGGCTTTCCAACTGACGCAGAAACTGGTGGGCGGCATCGCCGTCGCTGGCGGCTTCTACCTGTTGAGCGCTTTCGGGTTCGAGCCGGGACAGGCTAGCTATGATGCGAGCGCGACTGTCGGCATCAAGCTTGTCGCAGTCGTCGCGCCCGCCCTCCTGATGGCGACGGGCGGCCTCATCGCCTGGCGCTTCCCCCTCAACAAGCGCCGCCAGAGCATCGTCAGACGCCGCCTCCAGCAACGCGATTCCCGCGCCGCCACGCTGGCCGCCAATGCCACCGCAAATGCTTAGTTCGTCGTCAGAACGCCCGGCTTCCGTTCCCCTTGGCGGCGTTGCTCCAAGAGGCCTGTTGCGTGCGCAAGTCCCGGGTCGCCATCAATCACGCGGCCTCAGAACGCGCCGGATGCGTTCCTCTCCATCTTCAATCCCAGCACGAGGTCGAGCCCCCGCGCGACATGGACTGGAATATCGGTGAAGCCGACGGTGTTCAGGCCAAGCTGTATCTCCGCATGGGTGATGCCCCGCCAGACGCTCGACAGGCTGTCGGCAAGCTCGATTGGCTCATATCCGGTGACGATATAGCCCTTCTCGACGCCGAGCGCGATCAGCCGCCCCAGATCCACCATCGTCGCGGCATGCGCCCGCTCATAAAAGGTTCGCGCACCTTCAGGATGGGTGAGGGACTCGCTCATCATCAGGTGTTCGAAACGGCGCACATCCTTGTCTGACAACAGCTCCAGAAACCGGGAGCCATAGTCGAACAAGGCCCGGACATAGCCATCGCGGTCTTGCGGCACCTCGTGCGTCTCCACCCAGAAACGCTCGCCTTCCTTGGCAATGACGGCAGACAGAACGCCCGACTTGTCGCCGAAATGGGTATAGAGCGTGGATTTCGATGTGCCCGCCTTCCGCGCGAGCATGTCGGTCGTCACCGCTTTGTAGCCGTGTTTGTAGAACAGGCTGCGCGCCGCCGCGACCATGCGGTCGCGCGGCGTCGCGCCATCAGTCTGCGGCACTGTTTTCCCCGCCATTCCTGTTGCCTCTCCGGAGGTTGCAGGCAGTTTTTCAATCATCGCCCTTGACGAAACCTTACCGCCCGTTATTTCCCGGCACAAGTTGTACCGTACGGTACTGTACATGGGGCCGCTGAGCATATGATCCATCAGAAACATCTGGCGTTTTCAGTCCTGGCCACTTTGATCGCGGGCTGCTCCGCTCCCGAGGCGACCGAGCCACCCGCGCTGCGCACCGTGGAGACCTTCCGCGTCACATCGTCGCCCGCACTGGGCGGGAACGTCTACAGCGGAACCTTGCGTGCAGCCGACCGCTCTGACCTCAGCTTTCAGGCCGGCGGACAGGTTGTCGTGCTGGACGTGAATCTCGGCGACCGCTTCACGAAGGGTCAGGTGCTCGCCCGCCTCGACCGCACGGAGCTGATGCTCGCCGTTGAGGAGCGACAAGCCGACCTCCTTGATGCCAAGGCCCAGCTGACCGATGCAGAACTTGCCGCCGGCCGAATGGTGGCGCTTGAGGGTTCTGGCGCCGTTGCCCAGTCCGACATAGACACAGCCCGCGCGCGTCTTGAAAGCGCCCGGGCCCGCGTCTCCGGCATCGAAGCGGCCGTCGCTCAATCGCGCAAGCGCCTTTCGGACGGATCGCTGATCGCGCCGTTCGACGGCGAAGTGGTGGAGCGCCTTGTCGAGCCCGCGCAGGCCGTCTCGCCGGGCCAGCCGGTCTTTCGTGTGATCGGTGAGAGCGGCGGCCTTGAAGC
>JBGSUF010000059.1:0-1617 GCA_041736285.1 Hyphomonadaceae bacterium
CGAACCGGCTGATCCGGCAGGGCGCTGCGCTGGTGACGGACGCTGCGGATGTGCTGGAATGCCTGGCGGGGCTGAGCATGCAGGGGAGGGTCCGCGCGCCGCAGGGCGATGAGTTCGAGAGTGATCCAGACCGCGACGTGCCGGAGCCGGGACAGGTTGCGGCGGTGCGTGAGGCGTTGTCGCCATCGGCAATGCCGATCGACGAGATTGCCCGTGCGGCAGGTATCAGCGTTGCGCGCTGCCGGGCCATTCTGATGGAGCTGGAACTTGCGGGGGTGGCGGTGACGCTGCCCGGCGGGCTGGCGGCGCTGTCATTCGAGTGACCGTCCGCCGTCGCCGGGCGGGGCGGCGCCTTGCATGGGCTGCGAAAAACACATAGGCCGACGCAAGGATTGGCGACGGAGGGTGCCCGGTCATGTCAGCGCAGGCCTACAGCTATCGCTTCCCGCATCGCCATCTTCTCGGGATTGCGGGCCTCAACCGCGTCGATATCGGGATGCTGCTGGACAGGGCAGAGACCTACGCCGAGCTGACGCGCAAGGGTGTGCGCCCGGAGCCGGTGCTGAAGCATCGCACGCTGATCAACCTGTTCTTCGAGAATTCGACGCGCACGCAGGGCAGTTTCGAGATCGCGGCGCGGCGGCTCGGCGCGGACGTGGTGTCGATGGCGGTGGCAACAAGCTCGGTGAAGAAGGGCGAAACGCTGGTCGACACGGCGATGACGCTGAACGCGATGAAGCCGGATGTGATCGTGATCCGTCATTCGGCCTCGGGCGCGGTGAAACTGTTGAGCCGCAAGGTCGACTGCGCCGTCATCAATGCGGGAGACGGCACGCATGAGCACCCGACGCAGGCGCTGCTGGACGCGCTGACGATACGGCGTCGCAAGGGGCGGCTGGAGGGGCTGAATGTCGCGATCTGCGGGGACATCATGCATTCGCGGGTGGCGCGCTCAAACGTGCTGCTGCTGCACCAGATGGGCGCGCGCGTAAGGCTGGCGGGGCCGCGCACGCTGATGCCGCCGGGCTGTGAGACTTGGGGCGCGGAAAGCGTCCACACGCGGATCGAGGACGCGATTGCGGGGGCTGACGTCGTGATGATGCTGCGCCTGCAACTGGAGCGTATGGATGGCGGGTATCTGCCATCACGCCGGGAGTATTTCCACTTCTACGGGCTGGTCGAAGAGCGCCTTTCGCTGGCAGCGCCGGATGCCATCGTGATGCATCCGGGGCCGATGAACCGGGGGATCGAAATTCAGAGCGCCATTGCCGACGGGGCGCAGTCGGTCATCACCGAACAGGTCGAAATGGGGGTGGCGGTGCGCGAGGCAGTGCTGGACATTCTGGTCAACGGCGCGGAGGTGCAGCCATGAGGCGGCTTTTCCACAATGCACGGCTGGTCGATCCGGCAAGCGGGCTGGACGCGGCGGGCGGCGTCCTCGTCGAGGGCGGGGTGATTGTCGACGCAGGCCGGCACCTGGAGAGCAATCGGGGGATCGCAGCCGAGGCCATCGACTGCCGCGGGCGTGTGCTTGCGCCCGGGCTGATCGACCTGCGGGTGAAGACCGGCGAGCCGGGCGAGGAAAGCCGCGAGACGCTTGCCACAGCTTCGGCGGCG
>JBGSUF010000112.1:0-3758 GCA_041736285.1 Hyphomonadaceae bacterium
GCGCCGCGACCACGCCCGGACTCTGCCCGCGCCACACAGCGCCGAAAGGCCGGCAGGTGCCGGTCACGAGAGGCGTCGCGCAGCCGCTCCATCACCGCGTGAATGTCGGCATGGCCCGCGACCGCAGGGAGGAGTCTTTCATCATAAAGCCGGACATTGGCCTCCTCCGCCCGCACGGCCATCGCACACAGCGAGGCGAGATCTGCGTCGTCGGCAAGCGGCGGGGCCTGCGCGGTATCCTCTGGCACGGGCACGCCGTAACGCGCATAGATCACCAGCAGCGCGGCTTCGTGTCGCGCCTCGGCCTCGACAATGTTGACGAAGGGGCGGACGGGGCCAAACCGCGCGAGGATTGCGGCATAACTGGCCTTGGCGTCCCGCTCGTCCGCCAGCGCAAGACCGAGGGCATCGATCACGCTGGCGGGCAGGGCTTGCCGGTGGGGCGTCACGACCGCCGCACGGCGCGTGTGACCGGGCTTTCGCAATCAATGTCTTCGCAGTCGCGCGCCTCAGCGGAAAACTCATTCCACAGCGCGTTGAGAATGCCGAAGGTGAGAGCGAGGCCAAGGCCGAGTATCCAGGCAAAATACCACATGATGTCAGTGTCCTTGGTTGTTGAGCGGTTCAGTAGGCGTGGCCGCCATTGGCGCCAGTCGCTTCGGCTGTCGTGACCCGGCCCCACAGCACTTTGTACACCCAGGCCGTGTAGTAGATGATCAGCGGAACAAAGATCGCCGCCATCACCAGCATGAAGAACAGGGTGAAATGGCTGCTTGAGCTGTCCCACACCGTCAGGCTGGATTGCGGGTCGATGGAACTGGGTAGAATGAAGGGAAACATCGACGCGCCGACCGACAGGATGATGCCTGTCACCGACAGCCCCGACCCCACCATGGCCAGCGCCGACTGCTTGCGAAAGCCGACAAACGCGACCAGCGATCCGACCAGACCCAGCACCGGCGCGGCGATCATCCACGGATACCGTACATAATTGCCAAACCACGCGCCGGAGACGATCTCGACCTCCTTGCGCAGCGGATTGGGCAGCATGTTGCCGTCCACCACGCTGACGATCTGGTAGCCATCCACGCCAAGGGCCAGATAGACCCCGCCCGCAGCGAACAGGACAAAGGTCGCCAGCGCCGAATAGCTCCCGACCTTCATCGCCCGGTCGCGCACAACGCCCTTTTCCAGCTTGATGGTGAGCCATCCGGCGCCGTGGGTGACCAGCATGGCCACAGAGACAAGGCCGGCGATCAGGGCGAACGGGCTGAGCAGGGCGAGAAAGCCCATCACCATTCCGCCTTCATACGTCATCCGCATCGTGTCATCGAGCTTGAACGGGACGCCAACCAGCGTGTTCCCGACGGCGACACCAAAGATCAGCGCCGGCACGAAGCCGCCGATGAACAGCGCCCAGTCCCAGCGCGAACGCCATTTCGGATCTTCCAGCTTGGAGCGGTATTTGAACCCGACCGGCCGCAGGATCAGCGCGGCCAGCACAACGAACATGGCGATGTAGAAGCCGGAGAAACTCACCGCATAGACCAGCGGCCAGGCGGCGAAGATCGCCCCGCCGCCGAGGATGAACCACACCTGGTGACCCTCCCACATCGAACCGATGGAGTTGATCACGAGACGGCGCTCTGCATCCTTCTTCGCCACAAAGGGCAGGAGCGATGCAACGCCAAGGTCATAGCCGTCCGTCAGGGCAAAGCCGAGCAGCAAGACCCCGAGCAGGCCCCACCAGATGACTTTGAGCGTCATGAAATCAAAGGGGATTTCCATTTTGAGCTCTCCTATTTGTCGAATTTGGGGGCTTCAGGCAGCGCGGGCTGGCGGATACCGATCGCGTCGGAAATGCCGCCGCCTCCGGCCATCTGCACAACCGGGCCACCATTCGGGCCGAGATGGATTGTCCGCAGCATCAGCTTGACCATGATGAACAGCAGCCCGCCATAGAGCGCCGTGAAGGCAACCATGGTGGTGATCACCTGCGGCGCCGACAGGCTGGAGACGCCCAGATGCGTCGGCAGCACACCGTCGATGATCCAGGGCTGACGGCCAACTTCCGCAACGATCCAGCCAAACTCCGCCGCCACCCATGGCAGGGGCGCAGCGAGCACGGCGCCGCGCAGATACCATTTGGGGATGTTGTGGCGAATGTTCATGAAGTAGAAGCCAGCCGCAAAGATGGCGAGGTAGAGAAAGCCGATCCCGACCATGAAGCGAAAGCCCCAGAAGGTCAGCGCGACATTCGGCACGAGGTCATCGGCCGCCATGTTGATCTGCTCCTGCGTCGCTGTGCGCGGATCGTCGACATAGCGCTTGAGCAGAAGCCCGTGGCCAAGGTCGGTCTTGGTCGCCGCAAACGCTTCCTGCGCCGCCACGTCGCCCGGATTGACGCGGATCCGTTCCAGCGCGTCATAAGCGGCAATGCCGTTCACGATGCGCAGTCTGGCCTGATCCACCAGGTCATTGATGCCAAGCACTTCCTTGTCGAGCGAGCGCGTCGCGATGAGGCCCAGAACATAAGGGATTTCGATGGCATAATGCGTTTCGCGCGCTTCACGGTCCGGCAGGCCGATCAGGGTGAACGAGGCCGGAGCGGGCTCTGTCTCCCACATCGCCTCGATCGCGGCGAGTTTGAACTGCTGGTTTTCGCCGACGACATAGCCGCTCTCGTCACCGAGCACGATGACCGACGCCGCCGACAAAACGCCGAACGCCGACGCCACCATGATGGAGCGCTTGGCAAGGCCCGCATGGCGACCGCGCAACAGATACCAGGCCGACACCGCCAGCACGAAGCCCGCCGCCGTGACATATCCCGCCGAAACGGTGTGCACGAATTTGGCCTGCGCCACCGGGTTGAACAGCACTTCGACGAAATTGGTGACTTCCATCCGCATCGTCTCGGGATTGAAGTCCGCGCCGACCGGGTGCTGCATCCAGCCATTGGCAATCAGTATCCACAGCGCCGACAGGTTGGACCCGACCGCCACAAGGAATGTCACCATCCAGTGCGCGGGCCGGGACAGCTTGTCCCAGCCAAAGAACATCAGCCCGACCATGGTGGCTTCGAGGAAGAAGGCCATCAGGCCCTCAATCGCCAGCGGCGCGCCGAAAATGTCGCCGACATAGTGCGAATAATAGGCCCAGTTCATGCCGAACTCGAATTCCATCGTGATGCCGGTGGCAACACCCAGAACGAAGTTGATCCCGAACAGTGTGGCCCAGAATTTGGTGATTTTTTTCCAGACCTCCTTGCCGGTCATGACATAGGCGCCTTCCATGATGACCAGCATCATGGAAAGACCCAGCGTCAGCGGCACGAAGATGAAGTGATACATCGCCGTCAGCGCGAACTGCCAGCGCGACAAGTCTGCAACAAGGATATCAGGCATTTGGGTTCTCCTAGCCGGTGCGTGGCCAATACGCTTGTGTCCAGGGTCAGGTAGGCCAACAAGAAAACGTCCGCGATGTCGCATAAAGTCGCATGTGAAATATCAATTAAAGGTCCATATTCCTCTCATGCCGGAAACTGCCGCTCCGACCCCAAAGACCCTGACCCGCGCGGCGCTTCGCCGGTGGATGGCTCCCGCACGCCGCCTTGTGCATGCAGGATTGGGTTTGCAGCTGACCGGCACACTCGGCTGGATCGTGCTGGCCTTTGGCGTTGGCCATGCCGTCTCCGCCATGGCTTCGGGGGCTGATGCGACGGTCTGGCTGGCCGTTGCCGCCTGCGGCCTGATCGC
>JBGSUF010000118.1:0-7701 GCA_041736285.1 Hyphomonadaceae bacterium
CGCCGCCCGCCGCAGCCGCCCGATGGCTGACCGCTCCGCCTTTCCGTTTCCGGCAATCGCATCGCTCATGACTGCACGCCTTCCATTGCTGCGTTCAACGCTTCGTGGATCAATGTGGGCCCGGCGCGCCCCGGCGTCCAGCGCCGCGACGGCTTCCTTGAACTAACGCTTCAGCATCCGTTCAGCTTGCACCTGCGAACCTGCATCATGAACCCCCGTCCGGCAGCACCCGCCGGACCTGCGCCCACCCCCGCCCGACCTCGCCGCCGGGAATAGGAGACCAGACACCATGTCCCGCTCGCCACGCGCCTCTCTCTCTTTCGCCACCAAAATCTCCGCCGGCCTCGCGCTTGCGATGATCGGTTTCTCGGGCACGGCCAACGCGCAGGGCTGCGATGATCAGGCCGGCGGCGCCATTGTCGGTGCCATCATTGGCGGGGTGATCGGCGGGGCCATCGGCAACGAAATCGCCGACAACAGCAATGACCGCAATCGCGGCTATCGAGGCTATGGTGGCCGCGGCGGATCTTACGGACGCGGACGCGGCGGCGGTCACTATTACCGCGACCAGCGCCGGGACGACAATGACGGCGAAGTCCTCGCCGGCGTCCTGCTTGGCGGTCTTGCGGGCGCGGCCATTGGCGCCGGTGCAACCGATTGCGACAATAACGGCTATAACCGGGGAGAGACAATCGTCGTCGGACCCAACGGCCAGTATCGCGCCGATCCCTATGGTCGCGGACAGGTCACGCGCTCGGGCGACTACGGCTGGGAAGAGCCGCAATACTACCCGGCCGCCGAGCCCTACGCGCAGCCGCAACAGCAGCAACAGCCCTATTATGACCCGCGCGCCAATTCCTATCCCGGCACGCGCGATTATCCGGTGCAGCCGCAAACGCGCTATCCTCAGACGCAAGGCTATCCGGTCCGCGAATGCCAGACCGTATATTCCGAGACCCGCTACCCTGATGGCCGCTTGGTGCGTGAGCCGGTGACGCTCTGCCGCGAGAGCGGCGGCGACTGGCAGCGCGATGACAGCGAGCTTTACGGCTACTGATACCGCCGCAAGGCAGTCTGAAAGGCGGGCATCTCAGCCGGGGTGTCCGCCTTTTTCTGTGCGAACCGGGACCGGGCGTTTCCTGGCCCGGATCAGGCGCTCGGCATTGCCGTCCTTGCCGGTGATCGGACTGTCGGCGCGCCCGCAAACCTCCCAGCCCGCCCCGTCCAGCCACGCCAGAAACGCCGCTTCAGCCATGTCTGCCGCCGCGCGGTCGCGCACGATGCCGCCCTTGCCGACATTTTGCGGGCCGACCTCGAATTGCGGCTTGAACAGCGCAACCAGGTCAGCGCCCTGCGCTGCAAGTTCCAGCGGCCGGTCGATCACCTTGGCCAGCCCGATAAAGCTGGCATCACAGACAACCACATCCGGCGCAAAGCCGATCATCGCCGGGGTGAGGTCGCGCGCATCCTGTCGTTCAAGCGACCTGACGCGCGGATCGGCGGCGATCTGGGGGTGAAGCTGCCCATGCCCGACATCGACCGCCACGACATGAGCCGCGCCGGCCTCCAGCAGGACCTGCGTGAAGCCGCCCGTGCTCGCGCCGATGTCCAGCGCCCTGCGCCCTGTAACCTCCACCGGCCACATCTCCAGCGCAGCCTTCAGCTTCAGCGCCGCGCGCGAGACATAACCGTGCCCGCCGGCCAGCGTCAGCGCCTCGGTCTGCGCGATCTTGTGCGCCGCGCGCAGGATGACGACGCCGTCGACGCTGACCCGTCCGGCGCTGATTTCCGCCTGCGCCCGTGCGCGGCTGTCACAGAGACCGCGCGTCACAAGGGCCTGGTCAAGTCGGATTTTTTCCGGTGCCAAATCTCTCACCCCCTGCAAGAAACGCTGTCGTGCCTATATCCTTCTCCAGACGCTTCGCACACACTGTCGCCAGCCAATTCAATCATCCCAAGGAGCCCGCGCATGACGAACCGCATCGCCCGCCCCCTCATTGCCCTCGCCCTTTTCGCCGCCCTCATCCTGCCCGCCGCCGCGCAGGGCCGGGCGATTCCGGCGCCCATGGGGATTGAATTCCCCATCATGGGCAAGACCGGGGCCGCCATTGGCACGGCGAAACTCGTTCAAGGCCCGCAAGGCGTCCTCATCACGATCGACATCGGCCCTGGCGGCATGGTGCCCGGCTGGCACGGCATGCACCTTCACGCCGTCGGCGACTGCAGCGACACCGGAGAGTACAAGCTTTCGGGCAGCCATGTCGGCATGCTGAAGGGGGGCCACGGCCTCCTCAACCCTGCCGGGCCGGAGGCTGGCGACCTTCCCTCCGTCTATGCGGCCGCTGACGGCTCCGTCCGCGCGCAGGTTTTCACCCCCCTCGTCACCCTTGCGCAGGGCGAGGAGAGAATGCTCGACGATGACGGCACAGCGCTGATTTTCCATGAAAACATTGACGATCAGATCACCCAGCCCATCGGCGGGGCCGGTGCCCGCATCGCCTGCGCCGCCATTCGCTGAGACGCGGCGGAACGAAATTTGCGACCTTGCGTTTGATATATGACCGAAAGCGCTTCCGGGCCTGCGCCAAATGAAGTATCTGTAAACAGCAAGAAGTGGAAATGTGACACCATGAAATCTCTCTCACTCCTCCTCGCCGCCCTGCTCACACTCACCGTCGCCGCCTGCAACACCGTTGAGGGTGCCGGCAAGGACATCGAAAAAGTCGGTGAAGAAGTGCAGGACGTTGCCAACTGACGTCAATTGATCGCCGCTGAAGGCATCGGATCGCCAGAAGGCTTGGGTTGCGTTTCGGCGCAAACAGCCTTCATGCGACGATTTTCAGCCGTGGCCGCCGACATTGACGAGCTTGGCCATGTGAACAACACGGTCTACCTGCGTTGGGTTCAGGATATCGCCACGGCCCACTGGAGACACGTCGCGCCGGCTGCCATGCAGTCGGCGTTCGTGTGGGTGGCCCTGCGCCATGAGATCGATTACCGCGAGCCTGTCTACCTCGGCGAGGACGTTGAGGCCCGGACTTGGCTCGGCACGATCGAGGGGCCTCGCTTCAGCCGTCATGTTGAGCTGAAAAAGCCCGGTGCGCAGCGATTTTCCGCGCGCGCGATCACCCAATGGTGCCTTCTCGACATGCAGTCACGCCGCCCGATGCGGGTCGGACCCGACATTCTCGCCGCCTTCGGCCTTCCCGGCTGACCGCCGGCGCGGGGCGGCGTCGCTCAGCGCTTCCACACCGACAGAGGATCGAATGCGCCCGCCTGCGCCGCGCGCTTGAGCGCCTCGATCTGGCGGGACACCGCATTCGTGCTCCCCTCGCCGGCATTCTGGTAGAGTTGCTGGTCCAGCCGGCACAGCCGCTCAAAGAGGCGTTCTGAACGCTCCACCAGTTCCCGGAAGACCGGGTCAAGGGCAACATCCGGGTGCAGCGGCACACCCCGTTTCAGCCGGTAACGCGACTCGCGCGCTTCCAGCGGGGTCATTTCGCCATCATGCACGGCCTTCTGCATCACCAGCCACGATGCCGCCTGCATCAGCCGCGTGGAGAGATCCATCGACGTGGCGGCATACATCAGCCCGAGTTCGCGCGGCAGGTGCTTGGACTGATTGCGCCCGATCCCGTCGAGATAGGCCGCTGTCTCCTCGACGAGTGACATGCCTTCGGAAAACAGCCGCTCGAAGACCTGGCTGCCGACAAAGGCAGCGTGCGGGTCGATGTCGGGGCGAGCGGGAGTAGCCATGAAATCCATCCTGAAAGCAAATCGTCGCGTCACTGTTTGCGGCAAACTAAGCCCTTGAAGTTTCCGGGACTTTAATTGCCGCGCGGCGAAAGCCCCTCATGATTTGCGAAACATCGCGTCAGCCGCCAGCCTGTGCGCCCGTTTGCGCTCAAGTTCGGCCTGCGCCATCGCGATCTGGCCCTGCAATTCAACGATCCGCGCTTCGATTTCTGTCTCCGACAGCCGTTCCAACTCGCGCATCACTTCTTTCCGGACAGGATCGGCTTCCATCATCGCGTTCTCAGCCTTCGGCAGTTTTCCACAACTTCAAGGAAAGGCCGCCTCGGCCGCAAATGCAAGCCCCGAAAGCCTTGCCATGGCCGCCGCGCCCGTTACCGTCCCCGCAACTCCGCCGCCAACTCACCCAAGGCCGCCGCCCGCTGACCCGAGGATACGCCAGATGAACGACACCGCCGCGACGATGAAGGCCATCGCCATCACGAGCGACAAACGTCTTGAAACTGTCACCCGGCCCCGCCCCGTGCCCGGTTCGGGAGAGGTGCTGATCCGCGTCTGCGCCGCTGGCGTCAACCGCGCGGATATCCTGCAGAAGAACGGCCTCTACCCGGCCCCGAAAGGTGCAAGCGACCTGCCCGGCCTCGAAGTCACCGGCACCATTGCCGCGCTCGGCGAAGGGGTGACGGAACACAGCGAAGGCGATACCGTTTGCGCCCTCCTGGCGGGCGGAGGCTACGCCGAATACGCCGTCGCCGACGCCGGATCGCTCCTGCCAAAGCCTGCCGATCTCAGCTTCTGCGCGGCGGCGGCGCTGCCGGAAGCGCTGTTTACCGTCCATGCCAACGTGTTCGACGCCTGCCACCTCGCCCCCGGCGAGCGCCTCCTCGTTCATGGCGGATCCAGCGGAATCGGCACGATCGCCATCCAGATGGCGCGCGCGCACGGCTGCGAGGTCACCGCAACGGCCGGCAGCGAACGCAAATGCGCGCTCGCAACAAGTCTCGGCGCGGCCAGGGCCATCAACTACCGCGAAGAGGATTTTGAGGCCGTCATCGCCGAGGCTGGCGGTGTCGACGTCATCCTCGACATGGTCGGCGGGGCCTATGTCCAGAAGAACATCAACATCCTTCGCGAGGGTGGCCGGCTGGTGAACATCGCCTACCAGAACGGCCCGAATGTCGAGTTGAACCTCCTGCGCGTCATGTTGAAACGCCTGATCCTGACCGGCTCCACCCTGCGCGCGCGCCCTGCCGCCGAGAAGCGCCGCCTGCGGGATGGCCTGAAGCCGCTGTTCTGGCCCGCCGTCGAGGCCGGTGACATCCGCCCCGTGATCGACAGCATTCACGACATGGACGACGCCAACACCGCGCACGATCGCATGGAAAGCGGTGCCCACGCCGGCAAGATCGTCATCTGCTTTGAACAATGAGGTCTCCGGCCGCCGGAACTCCTGCCGGAAGAACGCCATGCAACCGTTCTTCATGCAGAGCTTTTCAATTGCTCCATCCCGCGCTATAGACCGTTCAGGACAGGAATTCCTCGCGACACGAACGACTTTCCCGCCCGGCCCCGAGCCGGGCGAAATTGTTTCTGGCGCTCAATCCATTTCAAGGAGGCCCAATTGGCTAAGATTCTCATGCCCAAGGCGACCGCCGTCTGGTTGGTGGACAATACCGGCCTGACCTTCGAACAGATTGCCGATTTCTGTGAGCTTCACCGGCTTGAGGTGAAGGGCATTGCCGATGGCGAAGTCTCCCAGCACATTCGCGGCGTTGACCCGATCGCGGGCGGAGAACTCACCCGCGAAGAGATCGAGCGCGGCCTCGCCAACCCGGAATACCGGCTGAAGCAGAAATCGTCCACCATCGCCCACCTGCCGCAGCCCAAGCGCAAGGGCGCGCGCTATACGCCCGTCTCGCGCCGCCAGGACAAGCCGGACGCAATCGCCTGGTTCATCCGCAATCACCCGGAGGTCAACGACGCGCAGATTTCCAAGCTGGTCGGCACCACCAAGAACACCATCAACGCCGTGCGCGATCGCAGCCACTGGAACACCGCCGCCATCAAGCCTGTTGACCCGGTCACCCTTGGGCTGTGCAGCCAGATCGAGTTGGACGAGACAATCGCCAAGGCGGCTGCCAAACGCCGCGACCTCGTCATCAAGCGCGAAGAGGAAGTTGACGGACCGGGCCTGCGCTCGATCGAGGACACTTTGCGCGGCGACGACGACGAGGACTTCAGCAAGAAGGCCGAACCCTCCATCGCGGACGTTTTCCGCAATTTCAAGGACAGCGAATAGGCCTGTTCGCCGGTGCCGGCTTTCAGCGCCGCAGGCCCGCCAAACCTGCGGCCAGGCCTGCGGCAAACGCGTCCTTTGATTCCGCGCTCCGGCGTGTTATCCTACGGCTTAACTTTTTCACGAGGACGATCACTGCTTGTCACCTTCACAGCCTGCCGCGCGCCCGAACGAGGCGTTGATCCGGTCCGCAGGAGCCGCCGCTCATGACACCACCGGCCGCATGACTGAACCGCTCGCGCAACTCATTCTGGACGCCCTCGAAGACAACAAGGCCGAGGACGTTGTCCGCATCAACCTTGATGGCAAATCCTCCATCGCTGACGAGATGATCATCGCCTCCGGGCGTTCGGCGCGCCATGTCGGTGCCATCGCCGACCATATCGCGCGCGCGATCAAGGAAAGCGGTCACGGGCGCACCCGCATCGAGGGTCAGGTGAGCTGTGACTGGGTGCTGATCGACGCGGGCGATGTGATCATCCATCTCTTCCGCCCGGAAGTGCGCAGCTTCTACGATCTTGAGCGCATCTGGGGCGAAAGCCCCGGCGCCGGCGCGCACCGTCGCTCCGCCGACAACTGAGCCGCCCGCGAATCTGAGCCACGCGACCACGGCCAGGCTTTAGCAACGGCCAGGCTGCAGCGACAGCTGGGCTGCAGCAAAGAGCACATCACGGGTCATGCTCTTGCTGCTGTCGATGGGAGCCATGAAACTCGGGCTGCCAAGCATGGCTGTGAAACCGGGGCTGATACGACATGAAGCTCACCCTTCTCGCCGTTGGGCGCATCAAGTCCGGCCCTGAACGCGACCTCACCGACGATTACCTGAGCCGCCTGCGCCGCATTGGGCCCGGCCTTGGCTTTCGCGCGATCACCGAGATCGAGGTGGCCGATGGCGGCGGGCGCGAGCGTGAAGGCGAGCGGCTCCTTGCCCGGCTCGATTCCTCGGCCCGCGCCATCCGCCTTGATGAGCACGGACCGGCCATGACGTCCCTCGCCCTCGCCGAATCGCTTGCCATCGCGCGCGATGCTTCAGTGCCGGAGACGGTGTTCCTGATCGGCGGCGCGGAGGGTTATGGCGAGGCTGTCATTGCCGCCGTCCCGCAAACCCTCGCGCTTGGCCCGCAGACGTGGCCGCACCGCCTCGTTCGCGTGATGATGGCCGAACAGCTTTACCGCGCCGCAACCGTTCTTGCCGGCACGCCCTACCACAAGGCCTGATGCGCACGCAGCCCGGAACGCTGTCAGAAGTGACCTGCGCGCCGCGATTTGTTAATGGATTGCTCATGTGAACCCTATTACGACTGGTTCATGCTTCTCGACCTGCGCCCGTTGATCCCAGCCGTTCTGTTGCTCGCCTTCCCTGCGGCAGCGCAGGAATACTCGCGTGATGAACTCGACCGGCTTGTCGCCGAGAAGATTGCCGCTGAAACACGCCTCGCCGCCCTCGAAAACGCCCGTGAGGTTACCGGCGCAGACCTTTCCGGTCTTGATCAGAACCTGATCGCCGCCGCCATGGAATCGCGCCGCCGCGAGGAACAGGCCACCCGCGCCGAGCGCCGCCTGATCGACCTTGAGGCCCGCCGTCAGGGCATCCGCCAGAACCTCCTGCGCGACCGCGACAATCTCGACGCCCTGCTCGGCGCCCTGGCGAT
>JBGSUF010000167.1:0-16689 GCA_041736285.1 Hyphomonadaceae bacterium
CCCGCCCGCCAGCGCCGCCGTCATCACGACGAAGGCAAACTCACCGGCCGGCGCCAGCATGGCCGCGCTGGCAATCCCGACGTCCAGCCTTCGCCCGAACACGGCGATCGCGGCCAGCGCGATGGCGAACTTCATCAACAACAACACCACCAGCCCGCCAATGATGACCGGCAGGAATTGCGCCACAACCGTCAGGTCCAGAGCCATGCCGACCGTCATGAAGAACAGGCCGAGCAACACGCCCTTGAATGGCTCCAGATCGACCTCGGCCTGATGCCTGAACTCGGTCTCCCCGAGCAAAAGTCCCGCCAGAAACGCGCCGAGCGCGAGCGACAATCCCGCCGCCGCCGTGATCGCCGCCGCGCCGACCACCGTCAGCAGCGTGATCGCCATCAGGAAGCCGCGACCTCCCCCCCGCGCCGCCATGCTGAACACCCGCCGCAGCAGGAAGCGCCCCGCAAGGAAGATGACCGCAACCGCCAGCCCGCCTTCGACCAGCGCCCGCACGATCGCCTCGCCAAGGCTGCTGTCGCCCTCGCGCGCCATGAAGCCGACAAAGATCAGGATCGGCGCGACAAGCAGATCCTGAAACAATAACAACCCAAGGCTCGCCCGCCCGACCGGCGTGGCCGATCGTTTGCCGTCGACCAGAAGTTGCATGACGATGGCCGTCGAGGATAAGGAAAGCGCCAGCCCCACCACCGCCGCCGCCACCGGATCGAGTCCCAGCCACCACGCCGCCACCCCGATCAACCCCGCCGACACACCCGCCTGCATCGTTCCGGCCCCGAACACCAGCCGCCGCAGCGCCCACAGTTTGGCGAAGGAAAGCTCAAGGCCGAGCAGGAAAAGCAGGAACAAGACACCCAGTTCGGCAAATGGCGCCGCCGCTGCCGGATCAGATACTGTAATGATTTCAAGCGCTGGCCATTGCTCGGCCATCATGCCAAGACCCATCGGCCCAAACACAATGCCCGCAAGAATGAAACCGACAACGCCCGGCACCCTGACCGTCCGCAAAGCCGGGACAATCACCCCAGCCGCAAACAGAAATACAATGGCGTCCTTGATCGCGACCTCATGACCGGTCTGTGCCATGCACTTCCCCTATCGCCTCCGACACGTCGCATTGCCAGCCTGTTCCGGGGGGCCGTCAAGGGGTTGCGGCGTCAGGCGGCCGCCGTTTCGGCATCCTGTTCGGTCATGAAAAAGCCGGTGCAATCGCGGTTCGGCGTGAAGATGCCGTGGGCTGCCACCGGGTTTTCTCCGCCCGCAAGCAACAGTGCGCCGCCCGGTTTCAGTTGCCCGGCCAGACGCTGCAGCACGCCCCCCTGCAGCCCGCGCGCCATCCCCGGCAGGACATTGCGGCAAAGGATGGCGTCGAACATGCCAAGCCCGCCCATGTCGTCCAGAAGGTTGTGCTCGCGTATCGAAACCCGCTCCCGGAGCGCACGGCTGGCCTGCCATTGCCCGTCCGGCGCCGGCTTGAAATACTTCAGCATCCGTTGCACCGAGAGACCGCGCTGGATCTCGAAATGCCCGTAAATTCCAGACCGCACCCGGGCCATACAGGCCGCCGAGATGTCGGTCGCGAGCAGGTCAACGCGGACGCCCTCGAATGCGGGATTTTCGTCGAGCAGCATGGCGAGGGAATACACTTCCTGCCCCGATGACACGCCCGCGCACCAGACCCGCAGACGTTTGCCCTCGGCCTCATCTCTGACCCGGCCCAAAAGATGGCTTCCGACGAGGTGTTCAAGGCTTTCGCGTTCGCGGAAGAACCAGGTCTCGCGTGAGGTCAGCGCCTCGACCATTTCGCGCGCCAGCGCCTCATGCCGACGCGCACGAATGCAGGCGAGCAATTCCTCGACCCCCGCAAAGCCTTCCCGGCGAAGCAGCGATGTCAGGCGTGAATTGACCAGCGCGACCTGCCCTGAATGCAGAACCTGACCGCTCGTCTTCAGAACAATGTCGGCAAGCTCGCTGAAAACGGCGCTGTCCATTCTTCGGCCTCAGATCATTTCCGGTGGGACGTCCAGCGGCCAGTTGTTGCCCCGGCGGGTTAACAAAGCCTTCAACGAAAGTTACGATTGCAGCCGGTTTTCAGACGAGGCCGGCCTCCCCAAACTTGGAGCGCAGGATTTCAGCATCGAACGGCTTCATGACGAACTCGTTCGCTCCGGCGCGGATCGCCTCGGCGATGTGCTCCGGGTCGTTCTCGGTCGCGCAGAAGACAACGACAGGTCGTTGCCCGCCGGGTGAGCGGCGCAGGGCCCGAAGGAAATCAATCCCGTTCATCACCGGCATCGTCCAGTCGAGAAGGATTGAGTCCGGCATGGAGTCCTTGCACGCGGCGAGCGCCTCGGCGCCGTCGGCCGCCTCTCGTACATCGAACGACATGTCACGAATGATGCGCCCGGCGACCTTGCGGACAACGCGGCTGTCGTCAACGATCAGGCAGGACTTCATCTGCGGAACCCTTCAAGGAATTGCAACTGGCGATTGCAATCATATCCGCAGTGACTTAAGAAAACTTTACCTGCAAGCCGGTGACGGGCCTGTTTCTATTCAGGGCGTTGCCCGGCGTCCTGTTGCATTTCCTACGCGAGCGAAGGCACACCAACCATTGAAAGCCGGATGCTCTGCCCGGTGGACTCATGGTTCAGCACCACACCGAATTGCTCAGCCAGCACGTGAACGAAACACGGGTGAATGCTCTGGGCCTGCCAGCCGGAAGACGGCTCCCGCTGTTGCAGGGCATCGGCCAGGTCTTCGCGGAGTTGTACGCGATCGGCCTTGCCTGTCACTTCCAGCATCAACCGTCCGTCCGTTCCCTGCCGCGTCGAGGCGAGGATATTGCCCCCCCAGGTCAGCGCGTCAGCCGCCAGCATGATCATCGCCGTCAGCGCGCGCAGGTGCGCATAGCTCACCCGCTGCTCATCGAGCGACCATGTGAGGCTCGCCTTGTGATCGTCCAGATAGTCGTTGACCAGTTTCCGGACGAAGGGGATTTGCGCCTGCTCCTCCGAAAGCCCCTGTGAGCCATAGACGAAGCGCATCAAATTAAGGTTGACCGACAGCTCCCGCGTCGTTCCGCGGATAAGCTCCTGATACTCGGATTTCGCACTCGCATCGGTAAGCAGGTCAATCATTTCCAGCGCCTGGCCAACAACCGACACCTTGCCGACCGCATCGTGAATGACCTTGGAGACGAGCAGATTGGTCAGGATGAAATTGTCGATCATGGAAAGGCTCTCCCGTGCACTGGTTCGTGCGTTGGGGAAGACTTTACCCGATTCTGCAGCCGGTCACCTGCGCGGCTTCGTGAATTTTTATGAGAGACTCAGCCGCCGGGGCCGCGCCAGTCGGCGTCCTGATCATGGGCGCTGCGTGCGCTGTGGAACACAAGCGTGAACAGGCCGACGGACAGGGCAAGCGTCAGCGCCGTGCCGAGCGCGAAGGCGAAATAGCCATGCCCCGACACCTCAACACCCGCCGCGCGGATACCAAGAAACAGCGAAATGGCGACGGCCGTGAACATCACGGCCGCCCCGATCAACAAAAGGATGACGCGCTGCCGGGTGGCAACGGGCTCAGGCGGGTTCATTTACGCTTCCACATGCCGCTGTCGTCGAGATAGTGCTCGCCGGCGTCAACACGTTCGATCTGCTTCTCGCCGGTGACGCGCGCCACGGCCTCAATGGTCGCACCGGTCTTGCGGGCAAGGTCATCATAGGCGGCGCGGCGCAGTGCGTTGATTTCCTCGACGCGGCGCAGCGTTGCCGGATCCACCGACGAGCCTTCGACAACACCGAGATAGCCGTCGATCCGCTCACCGATCTGGCCGGACGACTTCGCCGTCTGGATGACCGGGTCTGCCGCATAGGCCGCAGGCGCTGCCGAAACAGCGATCAGCATGCCGCCGAACAGGGCGACCAGCGCAGTCTTTATGCGGGAGATGAATTTCTTCGTCATGTCATGACCTCTCTTTGCGCGCTGTTACGAGAACAGGTCGGGATTGTTGGCGATCAGGTCATCGACCTCTCGGTCGAGCTTCACGCGCAATTCACCGTCAATCTTCACGTTCAGATTGATGGTGATGGGTTCCGGCGCCGTGACCTTCACGGTCGGCGAGCAGGCGGCGAGCGCCCCCGCAAGGCCGAAGGCGAGAACCGGCAGGATGGCTGTCTTTTGCGTCATCGGTGTGTTTCTCCCGAATACATGATTGCAGTGTGGATCATTCCGGCTGAACGTCAATTGAATGGCGGCTGTCATTGCCCGTTTCCGCCCGCTTCACCCTCATTTCCCTCCCGTTCGGCGCGTTCGCGCAGCACGTCCATCACCATACGCGCCCGTCCCTCTTGTGACGACAGTCCGGCAATCTGGTTGGCCAGCGGGATAAGCGGTCCCTCGACCGAAATGTTCATGTTGATGGCCTGCCCCCCCAGCACGGACGGATTGCTCCCGGACATGGTGACGCCAACGGTGAGATCGCCGAGGAGGTTGCCGTTGACGGTCATCTCCAGAACGGAGAACCGAAAGTCGCTCAGCGCATCGAATGCAATCTTCGCGTCGTTTGCGGCCTGGCCTGCCTGCTCACCAACGGCCCCTGTATAGCGCACCTGACCGCCGCCATCGACCCGCAAACGCGCATCCTCCACCCGCACTTCGGTGCCGCGGATGACAACGGGAAACAGGCCGCTGGCCGTCCCCGTCGCCGTCAGATCGGGCACTTTGAGGATAGCGACAATCTCCGACATCTTCACCTGATCCAGTTCGGCTATCACCGTATCGACCTGTCCCTGCACCGTCCACCGCGTCGGCAGGATGCGCAGCGTGCCGCCGGCAAACGGCCAGTTCGCGCCTTGCAGATAGGCCTCGCCCGCATTGGCGAGGCGGAACACGATCACCCCGTCGCTGAGCGGTATGCCCGGATTGATCTCGTCGACCGTGAAGGTCTGGTTCGGCAAAGTGCTGAGCGTCAGGATATCGTCAAAGCGGATCACGCCGGACGCGCCGCTGACGCTGCCAAACCGAAAGGTCTGGAAGCTGAAGTCCCGAACATCGACCTCACCGGTCCCGGTGACCTTGCCGCCGATGATCGTCAGCGCCGCACTTGGCCTGACGCTGCCGCCGGCTTCGGTAAACAGGCCGCGCACGAGGTCTGAAATCATCAACGGTTGCAGACCGCCCTGCACGAAGGTCAGCCTGTCGCCGTCAATGTTCATCGTCCCGTCGAGCGTCACGAGGTCGATGTCGAGCCGTGCCGACGCGATCGGAAAGCGGTCCGCCTCCAGCGCCACACGGCTTTGCGCCACCAGCCGCCCGCCATTCAGGGTGAACGTCCCGCCAATATTGAGCGGATTATAGAGGGGATCATCGGCAAGGTCCGACACGACGACATCGTCAAACCGCCCCTGCCCGCTCATGCCGCTCTCTTCGACGACGCCTTCAAAGGCGATGGTCCGTGCCTTCATGCCCGCCGGGATGAGGCTGCCCGACAGTGTCGCAACCTCCAGCCCGAGAGCGAAGCGCGGCGCAGGCTCAACCAGTTCAAGCGTCAGCCGTGGCCGCTGCGTCTCAAGTCTTACATCCCCCTCCGGCAGCGTCGCCGGAAGGCTCGCCCGGTCGGCGGTGAGATCGAGCGTGAAATAATCGGTCAGCGACCAATTCGCCATCGCGTTCTGGAACACCGGCTGCGCGCTCATGTTGGGGCTTTCGATCCCGAAACCGAGTTGCCCCAGACTGGCCTGCCCGACAAAACCGGCCCCTTGCCGACGCAGAAGTTGCCCGTCCGGCGGACACACCGAAATCGTTTCCGGCCGCAGGGTGAGTTCGCCGGAGCGCAGACCCGCCGCGCTGAGGGCCAGGCAGTCGGTGCCCTGCATCCGGACTTGCCAGCCTGCGGCGCCGCGCAGCGCCTCAACGCCGCCAAAAAGTGCAACGTCTTTAAGCTCAAGTCCGAAAGTCTTCCCGTCGAGGGTCAACTCGCCAATGCCGCTCGCCCGCCACGCTTCGCTCGCAGAAGAGCGGAACGACACGCGATCAGCCCGCAACCCGACCGTCAGCCCGTCCGCCGTCCATGGCTCAAGATAAAACGGCGCCGCCTCGAAGCGCACGTCGCTGCCTGACCCCGCCTCCAGTGGCAGTTCCAGCGCCCTCACCGATGTCCGCAACGTCGGCCCGCCGCCGCCGGTGAGGACAATATCAGCCGCCACCATCAGTTTTTTTTTGCGCACGATGAACCACGCCGCCTCGCTGTTGGGTGTCAGCGTCAGCTCCATGCCGGAGGCCGTCGTCAGCTGCGCGGGCCGGGTCACCTCGATGTCGGGACCATCAGCCTGGCTCCAGCGCATCGACGTGTGCAAACCTGTATCGAAGGACGACAGCCCCCGCCAGACCGCCGCACCGAGTTCACGGCCGTGCGCGTCGATCGGTTTCGGGATGAGGTTCAACGCGGCCAACATCCCCAGAGGTCCGCTGCCGATGACGCCGCCGCGCACGACGACGCCCGATTTCAGCGCCGCCCGTTCGACGGCGTCCTCGCGTAGCACGAGCGAGGCCTCCCCATCGAGATTGAAGGTGTCGGCGGACAGGGGTTCGCTGACGATCCCGCTGGCAGCAACCAGCACCGGACCTGCAATCGCCCCGCCCGCCTCCAGGGTCAGGCTGCCATCAATGATGACGCTCTGCGCCGAGCCCTCTGGCGCTGTCACGGCGAAGGCCTGGGCGCTGAACTGCAGCGATTCGGCCGCCCCGATGAGCCGAGCCCGCGATCCGTCCTCCGGTGCCTGCCCGACCAGAAGAATATCGAAGTTCGCGCTCTCCATGCGCCGCGCGCCGACAGCGAGTTCGCCGGCGCGTCCCTCGGCCCCGACGCGGAACACACCCTCCCGGCCCGCGACCGGCGCTGCATTCATGTTGAGCGTAAAGGCGTTGACCGTCACGCTGTCCAGTTCGAGGCGGCGCACCGTCATGCGTCCCTGCCCCTCCGGCACGCCATTGGTCCAGCGCACCACGGCTTCACCGCCTTCGACATCCGCGCGGCTGGCCCCATTGACCAGGTTGGCCGGCAGCATCCGCGCGCGCACCTCGAATGCAAGCGGGAACTGGCCCTCCGCGTTCGCTTCCAGCACGAGTGTTCCGGCGTCGGTGGCAAGCTCGACCTCGATGTCCCGCAGCGTCAGTGTCGGAACCGAACCGCCGCCGCCGGAGCTTTCCGGGATCAGCTTTTCGAGCCCGTAGGCGTCAAACACATCGCCGCGCAGCCTTAGCCCGACCGCTGCGCCGTCAATCTCGACGGCCGTGACCGAGGGCGCAAACAGGCTCGTCCAGTCGAGATCGAGCGCGATCCGGTCAGCGGTGATGGCCTCGACATCGCCCGACGTCACGGTCAGCGAACTCACCTCCACACGGTCAAAGTCGATCCGGTCGAAGGCGAGGACGCAGTCCACCCCGTTGGCGCCGCACCATCTCTGTGCGAGACTTTGCGCGATGACCGCCCGTCCCACCCACGCCCCGCCAACGCCCGCGGCCACGATGACCAGCACGGCAAGCAGCGCCCAGGCCCAGACCCGGCCCTTGCGGACGACGCGCGTGTCTTTTGGTTCGACTTGTGTCACGTCACGCCCCTGCTGCCGCTCCATTTCGCCGAAGTCCCGCTCCAGCATAACCACTCTGAGCCGGATTCGCGCCACATCTATGACAGTCCTTTATATTGACGTTGAGCCGATTTTAACGTGCTCCTCGGATTGTTAACCAACTAGCGGGACATTGTGTCGGTCCTTGGGCGGGCGCGGCGTGCACCACGAGAGACTGAAGGCGAGGCGAATGAAGAACGAACTTGACCCACGCATCATCGGTTCAGACAGCCTTCCTGCGGGCAAACCCCGGCAGAGAGCCAATGCCGCCGAAGAAGCGCGGGGAATGCGCAGCACGATCGCACTTATGGCATCAATCGTCGTCGGCGCACTGATCGGTATCGGCTTCGCGTTCAACGGCACGGGCAATGGCGCAGGCGCGGGCGGCGATGGCTCTGCACAAATCTCCGCGCCCGTCCTGGCGCGCGCGCCGATCCTCGACATTCCTGCGCTGACCTTCGTGACCGCAGACGGCGTCGCCCCGCTTCCCGTCCTGCGCCGGACAGAGGCCCGCCTCGAAAAGCGTGACACCCTCACCGACCTGATGGACCGGATCGGCGCCGACCGGGCGGAGGCCAATGCCGCGCTCTACTCGCTCTATGACAATGGACTCATCGACCCGCGCCGCCTGCGCCCCGGTCTTGCCATCGAGGCCACGTTTGACGAGAGCAGCAACGCCCTTCTCGGCCTTGTCATCCGCCCCGACAGCGACCGCGCGCTGACCGTCGCCCGCTCCAGCACGGGTGGCTACACCGCGCGCGAAACCCGCGCCAGCCTTACCCCGACCTACCGGCGGGTGTCGGGCAGTGTCACGACCAGTCTTTATGAGGCCGCTCTTGCCGGCGGCGCGCGCGACCAGCAGGTCGTCGATTTCGCCGAAGTGTTCGCCTACGACGTCGATTTCCAGCGCGAAATCCGCGAGGGCGACCAGTTCGAAATGGTCTACGAAGCCTTCGTGGACGAGCGCGGAAATCCCGTGCGAAATGGCGAAGTCGTTTATGCCTCGCTCAATGGTTACGCCACCAACCGTGCCTTCTACCTGTTCACCCCGAGCGATGATGACGGCACCGACTATTTCGACCGGGCCGGTGAAAGCGCGACAAAATTCCTGATGAAGACCCCGATCAACGGCGCGCGCCTGTCGTCCAGCTTCGGCATGCGGCGCCACCCGATTTCAGGCTATACCAAGCTGCACAAGGGCACCGACTTCGCCGCGCCGACAGGCACCCCCGTCTATGCCGCCGGCAATGGCGTCATCGTCCGGGCCTCGCGCAATGGCGGCTATGGCAATTATGTCCGCATCCAGCATGCCAACGGTTATGAGACGGCCTACGCTCACCTTTCCGGCTATGGTCCCGGCATCCGCGAGGGCGTCCGCGTCCGGCAGGGTCAGGTTATCGGCTTTGTCGGCTCGACCGGTGCATCGACCGGGCCTCACCTGCACTACGAAGTGCTTTATAACGGAAATCAGGTCGACGCGATGCAACTTCGCCTGCCGACGGGCCGCAAGCTTGACGGGCTGATGCTGGACGATTTCCAGGTCGCCCGAACCGCCATGGACGCAATCCGCAAGGATCTCGGTGCAGAACTCGACATCGCCTCGGCCAACCTGCCCGGCCCCGACGCCACGCGCTGACCCTCAACGCCAAACTGGCCAGATCAACCACCGGTTAGCACCGGCGCAATGACGGGCCGAGAGCAAGAACCGGCCCAGCGCAAGAACCGGGTGGTCGCGGACGGTGTCTGCGACTTACCTCGCCGTTGAACATCTCAACGGGGGTCTTGCATGAATTTCCTATTGCTTCACGGCAGCTGGCACGGTGCCTGGTGCTGGTACAAGATTGCACCGCGGCTGCGCGCGGCGGGACACAGCGTCATTGTTCCGGATCTTCCCGGTCGAGGACGCAGCCCCGCCGCCCCGGCCCTCGTCGGCTCCCGTCAGATGTTGCGCCAGTTGGAGCGCGCCCTGCCGACCGACCAGAAAACCGTTGTCGTCGCGCACAGTCGTTACGGTGTTCTTGCGTCGCAGCTCTCCGAGATGGCCCCCGAGCGGATCGCCCGCTGCGTTTATCTCGCATCCTTCATGTTGCCGGGCGGCAAGTCGGTCGCCAGCTATTTCTCGTCGGACACAGATTCCCAGATTGGCCCCTTCGTACAGGTCAACCGGCTGGGTGTGTGGGACAGGCTGCAACCGGAGGCCTATCGGCAGGTGCTCTACCATGACTGCAGCGAGGACGATAACGCGCTGGCCGCATCGCTTCTGTGCCGCGAACCGCTGCGGCCGGCCATTTCCCGGCTCAAACTGAGTGATGAGCGATACGGCCGCATTCCTCGCGCCTATATCCGCCTCACCGAGGATCGCGCGGTCAGTCCCGCCCTTCAGGACCGGCTGATCGCAGAAACCGGCGCGGATCGCGTCGAAAGCCTGCGCGCGGGCCATTCCGCCTACTTCTCGAAACCTGACGAGCTGGCCGCAACCATCCTCTCGGTGGCGCGGTGACATGAGCAAACCCGGTGACGTGATGCCGGAGCCCCGCGAAAAGGGCTCCGGCGCATGTCAGGGCCAGCGCTTGCGGCCGGCCTCTCCCGGGCCGGTCAGTTCAGCGCCGTCGCGCGCTTGGCCATGTCTGTCGGCACGCCGTTCAGGGTCAGCTGCCCGGCTTCAACCGAGACCTGCACCTGTTCGCCGTCCTTCACATTCCCTTCGAGGATCATGCGCGCCAGCGGATCCTGCAGCTCCTTCTGGATGATGCGCTTCAGCGGCCTTGCACCGTAGGCCGGGTCATAACCCCGGTCACCGAGCCACGTCTTCGCTGCCGCATCCAGCGTGATCCCGATATTGCGATCGGCCAGAAGTTTCTGCAGCCGCCCGACCTGGTAGCCGACGATATGGTCGATTTCGCCGCGTCCGAGCCTGTGGAAGAACACGATCTCGTCAATCCGGTTGAGGAATTCCGGCCGGAAATGGTTTCGGATCGCGCCCATCACCGTCTCCTTCACGCCGTCGGAAAGCTCACCGGGGGGCGCTTCGGCCAGCGCGTGCGAGCCGAGATTCGACGTCATGACGATGATGGTGTTGCGGAAATCGACCGTGCGCCCCTGCCCATCCGTCAGCCGCCCGTCATCGAGCACCTGAAGCAGGGCATTGAACACGTCCGGGTGGGCCTTCTCGACCTCATCAAACAGGATGACCTGATAGGGCCTGCGCCGGATCGCCTCGGTCAGTGCGCCGCCCTCGTCATAGCCGACATATCCGGGCGGGGCCCCGATCAGCCGGCTGACCGAGTGCTTTTCCATGTATTCGGACATGTCGAGCCGCACGATGGCCTGATCATCATCGAACAGGAATTCGGCCAGCGCCTTGGTGAGCTCCGTCTTGCCGACGCCGGTCGGCCCGACAAACATGAAGCTGCCGATGGGCCGGTTGGGGTCCTGGAGGCCCGCGCGTGCCCGGCGCACGGCATTGGAGACCGCCATCAGCGCCTCTTCCTGCCCGATCACGCGAAGGCGCAAATCCTGCTCCATGCGCAACAGCTTCTCGCGCTCGCCCTCCAGCATCTTGTCGACGGGCACACCTGTCCATTTCGAGACGACCTGCGCGATATGCTCCGGTTCGACCGATTCAGACACCAGCCCGCCGCCCGGCGTGCCGTCGCCATTCTCGGCCTGCGCAACCTGGGCCTCAAGCGCGGGAATCTCGCCATATTTCAGCTGGCTCGCCCGCGACCAGTCGGCCCGGCGTTCGGCGTCCGCAAGTTCGGCGCGCAGCCGGTCCAGCTTTTCCTTGGCGGTGGTCGCTCCGGCCATGCGCTCCTTCTCAGCCCGCCAGGCGGTCGTCAGCTCGTCCGAACGGGTCTGCAAACCGCCGATTTCGGTATCAATACGCTTGAGGCGGTCGCGCGAGGCATCGTCTTTCTCCCGTTTGAGCGCCTCAGCCTCGATGCGAAGCTGCATCAGCCGCCGGTCGATCTCGTCGAGCGCTTCAGGCTTGCTGTCGACCTGCATGCGCAGTCTGGCGGATGCCTCGTCCATCAGGTCGATGGCCTTGTCTGGCAGGAAGCGGTCGGTGATGTAGCGGTTCGACAGCACCGCCGCCGACACGATCGCCGCGTCGGAAATGCGCACGCCGTGATGGACTTCATAGCGGTCCTTCAGTCCGCGCAGGATGGAGATCGTATCCTCAACCGTCGGCTCGTCGACAAAGACCGGCTGGAAACGCCGGGCCAGCGCGGCGTCCTTCTCGACATGCTTGCGGTATTCATCGAGCGTGGTGGCGCCAACGCAGTGAAGCTCCCCCCGCGCAAGCGCAGGCTTGAGCAGGTTGGACGCGTCCATCGCCCCGTCAGACTTGCCCGCCCCAACAAGGGTGTGCATCTCGTCAATGAACAGGACAATGCCGCCTTCGGCCGCCTCGATCTCCTTCATCACGGCCTTCAGTCGCTCCTCAAACTCGCCGCGGAACTTTGCGCCCGCAATCAGCGCGCCCATGTCGAGGGCGAGGAGGCGCTTGTCCTTCAGGCTTTCGGGCACGTCGCCATCAATGATGCGCAGGGCGAGGCCCTCGGCGATGGCGGTCTTGCCGACGCCTGGCTCGCCGATCAGCACGGGATTGTTCTTCGTGCGCCGCGACAAGACCTGTATCGCCCGGCGGATTTCCTCATCGCGCCCGATCACCGGATCGAGCTTGCCCGAGCGCGCGTCGGCCGTCAGGTCGCGCGTATATTTCTTCAGCGCCTCATAGCCCTCTTCAGCGGTTTCGCTGTCGGCGGTGCGGCCCTGCCGCATCTGGGCGATGGCAGCCTCGAGCGTCTTGACGCTGGCACCGGACGTGGTGATCGCCCTGGCGGCTTTCGTGCCAGATAGCTCAGCAACCGCCAGCAGCAGACGCTCGGCGGTGACATAGCTGTCGCCGGCTTTCTTCGCGGCGGCCTCGGCATCGGTAAAGAGTTTGGCAGTCTCCTGCGTCAGGTGCAGTCCGCCGCCCCCTCCGCCCGTGACCTGCGGCAAGGCCGCCAGCGCTTCGTCGACAGCGCCTGCAACCATGTCGGGCCGCCCGCCGGCCAGCCGGATCAGATTCGCCGCAAGCCGGTCGCGGTCATCGAGCAGGGCCTTGAGGACATGTTCGGGTGTAAACTGCTGATGGCGGGCCGCCATCGCGGCGGTCTGCGCGGCCTGAAGCACGGCGCGCGCCCGTTCGGTGTAGAGTTCCAGATTCATCTTGCTCCCCCTCTTTGAGGCAGGACCTCGGATCGAGGCATATGGGTGTCATGGCGAATGCCGGTTCCCCGCGCGTCGCCGCTCATGCCGGTCGTCCCGCATTCGGCAACGTCCGGCAAATCCGATGTGGGAATGTCACCCGGCGCCCGCAATGGCTGAAACCAGCGACATCTGGTCCCGGCCCGGCCGGTCTGAAAGGCCCCTTGCCGGCCAAACGGAAAACGCCGCCCCTCCGTTACCGGAGAAGCGGCGGTTCACGTTCCGTGGCAGGCCGATCAGCGCGCGGCCGATGGCCACCCGGGTCACTCAGCCGACGGGATGAGGACGGTGTCGATGATGTGGATCACACCGTTGGAGGCTTCGATATCAGCCTGAACAACGGTTGCGTTCCCGATCATGACACTGTCGCCGGTCGCGTCCACCGACAGCTTGGCGCCGTTGACGGTGTCGGCTTCCATGCTCTTCCCGGCGAGGTCAGCCGACATCACGCGGCCCGGAACGACGTGGAAGGTCAAAATGCCCTTCAGACGCTCCTGATTTTCCGGCAGGAGCAGTTCTTCGAGCGTGCCCGCCGGCAGCGCATAGAAAGCGTCATTGGTCGGCGCGAAGACGGTGAACGGGCCGTCTCCGGCGAGCGTCTCGCCAAGTCCGGCGGCCTGAATGGCGGCGACCAGCGTGGTGAGGCGGGCGTCGTCCATGGCGATCTCTGCCACATTGCCGGGGCCTGTCATGCCGGTGTCCGTTGCGGCGGACGAGGACATATCGGTGTCCATGCCCAGGCCGGTATCGGCTTCCGTGGTGGCCGTTCCGGTATCCATGCCATAGCCGGTATCGGTTTGCGTCTCTGTCTGGGTTTCGTAATTGCCCTGGTCGTCCATCCGCGGCGCGGCGGCTTCGTCAGCGCCACACGCGGCGGCGGTGAGCAAAGCGGCCGAGGCCGCCATCGTAGACATCATGCGAATCTTCATGGTGGGTCCTTTCAGTTTTGTTAACCTACAGGAGACAAGACGCACAGCGATCCTCCGGGTTCCCTCGGGTTTGAAGCCGAAGCCCTGGCGGCCGATTGAACTTCCCCGCGTCAGGCCGTAAATGCTCCGCCATGAACCAGTTTTCCACAAACCGACGCGATGACGCCGCACTCGTCCTTTTTTCCGGCGGGCAGGACAGCACGACATGCCTTGCTTGGGCGCTGTCGCGCTATGACCGGGTGGAGACCATCGGCTTTGACTATCGCCAGCGCCACCGGGTCGAGCTGGACGCGCGCATTGACGTGCTCGCCGCAATCCGTGAGCGGTTTGCAGACTGGACGGGCCGTCTTGGCGAGGATCACCTGATTGATGCAGGCGTGCTGGCGGACCTCGGCCAGACAGCGATGACGGCTGACATCGCGATCGAAACGGCGGCCAATGGCCTGCCCAACACCTTTGTTCCCGGTCGCAACCTGCTTTTCCTGACGCTGGCCGCCGCGCTCGCCACGCGCCGCGGGATCGACACACTCATCGGCGGCATGTGCGAGACCGATTTTTCCGGCTATCCCGACTGCCGCCGGGAGACGATCGACTCGCAGGCGCTGACGCTGACGCTCGGCCTCGGCCAGCCGGTCCGGATCGAGACGCCGCTGATGTGGATCAACAAGGCGCAGACCTGGGCGCTGGCCGATCAACTCGGCGGCGGCGAACTCGTCGATGTGATAATTGACTTGAGCCACACATGCTATCTCGGGCATAGGGATCCGCGACACCCTTGGGGACGCGGGTGCGGATCGTGCCCGGCGTGTCAGTTGCGCGCCACCGGCTGGGAAAGCTGGCAGGAGACACGCCGCTGATGCAGGCAGGAAAGACAAGACGATGAGCCGGACCTATTCGGTCAAGGAAGCCTATGTGACGCTGCAGGGCGAAGGCGCGCAGACCGGCCGCGCCGCCGTTTTCCTGCGCTTTGCCGGCTGCAACCTGTGGTCCGGCCGGGAGGAGGACCGCGCGGGCGCTGCCTGCACTTTCTGCGATACCGACTTTGTCGGCACTGACGGCCCCGGCGGCGGCAAATTCACCAGCGCGCAGGCGCTCGCGGCCCATGTCCGCGCGCTCTGGGATGACGAGCGCCGCGACGGGGGCCTGCCCTATGTCGTCTGCACGGGCGGGGAACCGCTCCTGCAACTCGACGCCGCCCTGATCCTCGCCCTGCGCCAGATCGGGATGCAGATCGGCGTGGAGACCAACGGCACCATAGAGGCCCCGGCCGGCATTGACTGGCTCTGCGTCAGCCCGAAGGCCGGCACGCAGGTTGTGCAGACCTCCGGGCATGAGCTGAAACTTGTCTACCCGCAGGACGGTCCGTCGCCCGTCGAATATGCCGCGCTGGACTTTCGCCACTTCTTCCTGCAGCCGATGGATGGCCCCGATCAGGCTGCAAACATTGCCGCAAGCGCCGCCTATTGCCTGCGCCATCCGCAGTGGCGGCTGAGCCTTCAGACCCACAAATTCATCGGCCTGCCATGAGCGAACTTCACCCCGGCGGACAGACCTTCACCGTCACCAAGGCGGTCACCTTCGAGGCCGCCCATTACATGCCGGCCAAGCCCGACGGGCATCCCTACAAGCGGATGCACGGCCACTCCTTCCGTCTCGAAGCGGCGGTGCGCGGACGCATTCAGCCGGGCGCCGAATGGGTGGCCGACTTCGCCGCGCTGACGACGGCGCTGGACGCGGTTGCCGGGGAACTCGACCATGGCCTCCTCAACGAGATAGAGGGGCTGGAGACGCCGACGCTGGAGCGCGTCTGCCTGTGGGTCGCGATGCGGCTGAAGGCCGACTGGCCGGGCCTTGTGCGCGTCACGCTCTCTCGCCCGAGCCTCAGCGAAACATGCACGCTGGAACTCGACGAACCCGGCCACCCTTAGCGGCCTCCCCTGATCCCCCGGCACAAAAGCCCGCACCGGCAGGGCCGGTCCGGGGACGCAAGACTGGGCGCGTCCGCTGCAGCCCTGACGGCGCCCGCTCTCGCTCTGGGTCACCGTCCGGCCAGGGCTTTGAGGGAAACACAGTTCGGCGAACGAGCCGATTTGCCCGAAAAGCCCCGCGCGCCAGCATGGGCGCCCGCATGGGGGTTGAGAGCGGGCGTGAGCGTGGGAACTGGGCGGGGCGAGGATTGCAGTCTCCGCGTGTCCCCTGCCCGCCACAAAATCCGTCTTCCAGATACCGGCCGGACCCGGCCTTGCGATGAAAGGGGGACGAAAATGTTCAGAAGACTGACAGCAGCGACCGTCATGGCACTCACCATCAGCGCAGCGGCGCACGCGGGCTGCGACCTGACCACGACGCTGCGCAATGACGCCAATGGCACGCTCGAAATCTATCAGGCACAGGTGAAGATCAAAAACGGCATCTGGAAGAACCTGTCGAATTTCGGCAGTTCAAGCTTTCAGGACAGCCTCGGCAACTTCATCCGCGGCTATGTGGTCAGCGATCTCAGGGGCGTCGACATTCCCCCCGGTCAGAGCCTGAAGCTCAGCCACTCATCGCCCTTCAAATGCGACAATAGCCGCCGCTTCAAGGTTGAGTTCAAGTGCGGAAACGGCAAGGTGCTGACGCGGGAATATCCCGGCCCTGACAGCTTTACAGCCAACCGCAACAACACAATCGGTCTCGGCGCAAGCTGCTCCTGACGCCTGAAGGCCGGGACGGCAGGCGGGGCAATTGCTGACCCGCCTGCCGCATCCGCCACATGCGCAGGACGCATGAAGCGTGCGCTCCATTTGCCCAGCGCCGGGATGGCCGTTGTGGGGTGTTACCGCGGCTCGGGCACGGTGTCGCTTTCGAGGGCGGCCTGGGCGGCG
>JBGSUF010000199.1:0-3038 GCA_041736285.1 Hyphomonadaceae bacterium
GGCGTGACGACGGGCGAATGGGGCGGCGCACTGCGCGAGGTGTTTGGCGAATACCGGGCGCCGACGGGGGTGGCGGCCATCGTCACGACGCTGCCGGATGAGGACATGGCGGCGGTGCGTACACGCGTCGAGGCGCTGGACACGCCGCTCGGGCGGCGGCTGACCTATGTTCTCGGCAAGCCGGGGCTGGACGGACATTCCAACGGGGCCGAGCAGATCGCGTTGCGCGCCCGCGCCGTCGGGATGAACGTGGTCTATGAGGGCATACGCTTCACCCCTGCCGAGATTGCGGCGCAGGCCAAGACGGCGAATGCGCATGTGGTCGGCCTGTCCATCCTGTCGGGCAGTCATATCGACCTCGTGCGGGACACGCTGGCGGAACTGCGCGCGGTCGGCATGGGGCATATTCCGGTCGTGGTCGGCGGGATCATCCCGGAAGCGGACGCGCTGGCCCTGAAGCAGATGGGCGCGGCGCGGGTCTACACGCCAAAGGATTTCCGGATCACGGATCTGACGGGCGATATCGTGACGCTGGTCGAGCAGAGCCTGAGCCTCGCGAACGGGGACTGAGGTGCCAGCCGTCCGGTTGTGCTTTGCCGATCCCGCTCGCGTATCTGTTGGGTTATTTGCCCTTTCAGGGTTTTGTTGCAGCGCATGACGCATTAAGACAAGGCGCGGCGCGCGCATTCAGGGGGGGATGGCGGGCCGGGGAGAATTGCATGTCCCGTCCCGCAGGCGTCAGGAATCATGATTTCGAGCAAAAGCGGACCGAGCTGGTTCGCAAGCTGACCGATCACGCGCTGGAGAGCGACCTGCGTCGACCGGCGCTGCGACAGTTTGCGCAGGCGGTTGGCGCGTCCGAGCCGACGCTGCGGCATTATTTCGGTGACCGTAATGGGGTTGTGGTGGCGGTGCTGGAGGAGATCGGGCGACGGGCGCAGCCGGTGTGGAATGCGGTGTCGATGGGTGCGACTGACATTCCGACGGCGATGGAAGAATATTTCCGGCTGAGCACGGCGGGGATGCGACATGGAGGTTTCGTGCGGGCGCATGCGTTCGGGATTGTCGAGGGGTGCGCCGATCTCGAACTGGCCAAAGCCTACCAGACCATCGTTCTGCGACCGGCGCTCCTGTCGCTGACAGTGAAGCTGTCACGGACCAAGGGCGGCGACGGCGATCCCAATGAGCGCCTGGCGGCGGCGCTGATGATGTTTGCGCCGCTGCTGGCGATCGGCCTGCATCAGGACATGCTCGGCGGACGGGAAATCGAACCGATGGACCGTGAAGCGATCTATCTTCTGCTGGAACGCTATCTCGTGCAGGGCATTCTGGCGCCCGTCCCCGGAAGCGGGAACGAAAGCCAGTAAGCCTGCCAGAACGGGATCGGAGACCGCGATCAGCCGGCGATATATTGTGCGCCGTTGACCGTCATGGTTGCACCATTGATGAAGGCGGCATGGTCGGAAGCGAGATAGACGCACATGGCGGCGATTTCCTCGGCCTTGCCGAGGCGGCCGGCCGGAATGGTGGAAATGATGCTTTCGAGCACTTTTTCCGGCACGGCGCGCACCATGTCGGTGTCGATATAGCCGGGGCAGATCACGTTGACGGTGATGCCCTTCTTGGCGCCTTCCTGGGCCAGCGCCTTGGTGAAGCCGATCAGCCCGGCCTTGGCGGCGGAATAATTGACCTGTCCGAACTGGCCTTTCTGGCCATTGATCGAGGAGATGTTGATGACGCGGCCGAAGCTGCGGTCGCGCATCGATTCCCAGACCTGTCGGGTGACGTGGAAGGCGCTGTCGAGGTCGACGCGGATCACCTCGTTCCAATGCTGCGGTGTCATCTTGTGGAAGGGGGCATCGCGGGTGATGCCGGCATTGTTGACGACGACGTCAATGGGGCCAAGCTCTTCCACGATGGCCGGAATGGCGGTCGCGCAACTGTCATGATCGCCGACGTCGAACTTGAAGCAGCGAATGCCGCTTTCAGCCTCACACTGGCGGGCGGCCTCGTCATTGCCGCCGTAATTTGCGGCGACCGTGTAGCCTGCCGCCTGCAGGCCCTCACTTATGGCGCGACCGATTCCGCGCGTCCCGCCTGTCACCAGTGCAACCTTCGTCATGCCCGTCTCCTCCCCTGGCCCCGGCAGCCTTGATGCTGACCTGTTGGCGAAATGATTTGTGCGTGCGCACACAATTTGATTTGATGCACAACTTACCTTTAATCAGGCTGTGTTAGCCGTCAAATCGACTTTGGACGAATTCGTTCGCCAGTACCAGTTCAGAGACAACAGTGGCGTGACAAAGCCGGATTCCGGTTTCGGGCCGGAACAGCGGACAGAAAAGAGGCAGAACACATGGCCAAGCGCAATCCGGGCGACCCGATCATCATCAAGAAATACGCCAACCGGCGGCTTTATGATACGTCCACATCGTCCTACGTGACGCTCGAACACCTTTCGCGGCTGATCCGCGAGGGACAGGATTTCGTCGTTCACGATGCCAAGTCCGGCGAAGACCTGACGCGGTCGGTGCTGACGCAGATCATCTTCGAGGAAGAGAGCAAGGGCGCGGCCATCCTGCCGGTCAACTTCTTGCGCCAGATCATCAGCTATTACGGCGACAGCATGCAGGCCGTGCTGCCCGCTTACCTCGACATGAGCATGAACAGCTTTGCCGGGCAGCAGGAAAAATGGCGCGAGGCGATGCGCTCGTTCGGCGGGTTCACGCCGATGAACATGTTCGAGGAAGCCACGCGCCGCAACATGGCGATGTTCGAGCAGGCCATGACCATCTTCTCGCCGAAGGGGCGCGGCGCAGCGCCCGCCGGCCCGGGCTCCGGCGAACGCAAGGACAGCGCAGCGGCCGGCGGCGAAGACAGCGATCCGCGAGACCATGCCTTCACCCTGTTGCAATCCCAGCTTGCGGCCATGCAGGCGCAACTTGACGCACTCACCAAAGGCCGGAAGACCTAGGATGGCATGACGGGCGAGACCCCCGCAGATCAGGGTCCGCAGGCCACGGACGGCTTGCCGGATG
>JBGSUF010000220.1:0-2998 GCA_041736285.1 Hyphomonadaceae bacterium
GTGACTTCCGCAATGCAGGCGACCTGGCGGCCCTCCGCCTCGCTCAGGCCGAAGCCGATGACATGCGCGGTGAAGTCGACGCCGAGCGCCTCCAGCTCCGCCGCCGCCGCACACGGGTCCGCCTCGCACGTCTCTATGCCGTCGGTGATCAGCACCACCGTCGCCTTGCCTTCCTGAAATTTCAGCGCCTCAGCCGCCTGCTGCACAGCGGCCGTCAGCGGTGTCTTTCCGACCGGCTTCAGCCCGTCCACGAGCGCCGGGAGTTCTCCGTCCCCGCCCGGCGCGCGCAACACTTCAATGTCGCCGCAGTCGCCCTTGCGCCGGTGGCCATAGGCGATCAGCCCGGCAGACGCCAGTTCCGGGTTCTCCCCGACGATCTTGCGCAATGCGCCCCGCGCGATGTCGCGCTTGGACACGCCCTCGATCTGCCCCCACATCGAGCCTGAACTGTCCATGACGATGATGACCTGGCCGTCATCCGCGCTCCCTTGCGGCGATTGCGCCCCGGCGGGCCAACGTCCGGCCCCCGCAAGTCCAGCCCCGGCCACGGCCATCATGGCAATCAGGCTGACGGAAGAATGTCTCATTGTGCGTCCCTCGCTTGTACTGAAGAGCGCAAGCCGGGTTTATTCCCGCACACACGCCTTCGATCCCAGCGCGAAGATACCGACATTCCGGAAGCTGGAAATGCCCAATAACTGCCGAAAGCTGTCAATCACTGCAAAAAGCTGCGCCAGAACTGCGTGATGACGATGCTGTGTGATGACCGGCGGCGAGACGACAGCGCTTTCTAATGACGATGATGACGTCGACAGGCGCTTGAGCCTAGAAGCTCATCTCCAGGCCCTGAAGCTCCGGAATGCGCAGCACGATCAGAAGATCGCGCAATTCCTGACGCGCCGCCACGTGGCTCATCGTGAAGGTGACATTCGCCCCTTCCTCAGACAGATCGAGAAGCGTCAGCCCGTTGGGAAACAGTTCGCGATAGATCACCCGTTCCGACAGGCCCGGCGCCATGCGAAAGCCGATCCGCCGCGCAAGCGCATCCAGCGCCTCGCCGACGCGGACCTTGTTGCGAGCTTCCAGCGGCGACATGCGATTGCGCATGACGACCCAGTCGATGATCTTGCGGCTGTCGCGCGCCTTGGCTTTCCGGCAATTCCAGACCATTTCGGAATAGAAGCTCGGGCGCAGCACTTCATTGTTGTTGGGATTGACGTCGCCGAGCAGGTCGAAGTCGACGAAGCTGTCATTCATCGGCGTGATCAGCAGGTCTGCGCTGCCATGGGCGAGCCGCGACAGGAAGGTGTCGCCCCCCGGCGCGTCGATCACGATCAGATCGCAGCTCGGCTTGAGCCGGGCGAGGCTTGAACGGAAACGCTCGGTCTCCTCGCGTCCGGCCGCGTCAAGATCGCGCGACGTGCTGGCATCAACGCGCAGCACTTCCGGCATGGGGAGCGCAACGCCGGTCGTTTTCGTCCAGCGGATCCGGTTTTCGAGATACCGCGTGAGCGTGCGCTGGCGAACGTCAAGATCGATCACGCCGACCGACTTGCCCATCCGCATCAGTGCAACGCACAGGTGCATGGCAACGGTAGATTTTCCGGCCCCGCCCTTTTCATTGCCGACCACGATGACGCGCGCATCCCTGACCGGCGACACCGCCTCGCCCGTTGAGGAGGAGGCGGCGCCATCCATGGTCGACACGGCGGAATGACCCGCCGCGACCTGTGTATAGGTCTCAGGTTTCAGAACCGGACTCCATGACTGTTTTCAGCCTGCGCTGCCATGATGGCGAACGAAGGAATGCGAAGCGGCGCGGACTTGCTTTCAAACAGCATGTCATCGTCCGGGCCGGAAACCATTGAGGCCAGCATCGACACGGGGCGATCCCCGGCGAGCGGCGGAGGAATGTCGAACACAGTCTCGTCAAACGCGGTCCAGTCGGTCGTGCGCCCGATATCGGCCATGACCGCTGCATCAATCAGGATCGGCGCATGCGGCTGGGCGATCGTGACGACTTCGCGAAGCCGTGACAGCATGTCGGTCAGACCGGTCAGCGCACGCGAATGACTGGCGACACGCTCGCTCAGCGCGTCGGCGGGCTGAGCGCTGCGGCCAAACAGGATATCATCCAGCAAGCCGCAACCCTCATCCGGCTCACGTCGCAACGGTTGCGGCGCGGGAGGGGCATATGCGAACCGGGGCTTGCGCGATAGGAACGCAGTCGCCATTCCTGCCGCGAGCATCTTGAACGAGCGAAGAAGTGTCTGTGTCATGCAACTAAACTCACGCAAACTGGTTAAAGAGGTCTTTACCATCACCGAAGGTTTCGTCCGCGACAATACCTCGCAGGTGAATTGTAATTTATTGCTCTCGTGCAACGCGAAATCAACCATGCGCGAAATCGTTCGCCAGTGGCGCCGCGACGGCTTCAGCGTTGCGCTCGTGCCGACCATGGGCGCGCTGCATGAAGGCCATCTGGACCTTATCCGCCTGGCCGCCACCCGCGCCGACCGCGTCGTCGCCAGCATTTTCGTCAACCCGGCCCAGTTCGCCCCGCATGAGGATTTCGACGCCTATCCGCGCACAAGGGAGGCCGATCTCGAAATGCTCGCCGGGGCCGGCGCCCACATGGCCTACTGCCCGCAACCTGCGGACATCTATCCCGGCGGGGCCGAACACAGCACCCGCGTCTTCGTCCCCCTGATCGGCGATCCGCTGGAAGGCCAGCACCGCCCGCATTTCTTTGGCGGCGTCGCCACCGTTGTTGCCCGGCTCTTCATCCACGTCGCGCCGGACGTCGCCATCTTCGGCGAAAAGGATTTCCAGCAGCTCGGGGTTATCCGCCGCATGACGCGCGACCTTGGTTTTCCTCTGGAAATTATCGGCGCCCCGACCCGGCGGGAGCCGGACGGCCTGGCCATGTCCTCGCGCAACCGTTACCTTTCCGACGCCGAGCGCCGCGCCGCCGGCACGATGTTCGCTGCGCTGAACC
>JBGSUF010000231.1:0-5246 GCA_041736285.1 Hyphomonadaceae bacterium
CGGCACGCTTGCGGGCGTTGCCGAGGCGCTGCGCCTGCGCAAGCCGGGCGTGAAGATCGGCCTTGCCGATCCCGGCGGCGCAGCCCTCTACAACTATTACCGGCACGGCGAGTTGAAAGCCGAGGGCAATTCCATCACCGAAGGCATCGGACAGAGCCGCATCACCGCCAATCTCCAGGGCCTTGATGTCGACATGGCCTTTCGCTGCCCGGACGAAGATGCGCTGGCCATCCTCTATGATCTCGTTCGCCTTGAGGGGCTTTGCCTTGGCGGATCGGCGGGGATCAACGTTGCCGGAGCCGTCGCCATGGCGCGCGAAATGGGTCCGGGAAACACCATCGTGACGATTCTCTGCGACCTTGGGACGCGCTATCAGTCAAAGCTCTATAATCCTGTATTCCTTCGGCAAAAAGGATTGCCCGTGCCACCCTGGATGGAGATGTGAGATGAAGGCTGCAGACCCGCTCAAATCCGCGCAATGGCTGCTCGCCAATCACCGGGCGCCGGATGTGCGCATTGTTGAAGCGACATGGTTTCCCTCATGGGTTCGTCCGCAAGGCGATGCACGCCGGGCATATGCCGAGGGCCACATTCCCGGCGCCGTCTTTTTCGACATTGACGAGATCGCCGACACCAGCAGTGGCCTCCCGCACATGCTGCCCCCTGCTGCGATGTTCTCCTCGCGTGTCCGCCGTATGGGGATCGGCGACGGGCACCGCGTCATCATTTATGATCGCAATGATTTCTGCGCCGCGGCCCGCGTCTGGTGGACATTCCGGGTGATGGGTCATGAGGACGTCTTCGTGCTCGACGGTGGCCACGCGGCCTGGCTTGCCGCCGGCGGCGAGGTCGAGGACATGCCCCCGCTCACATCCGACCGACACCAGACCGTGCGCATCAAGACCCACCTCCTGCGAACGGCCGAACAGGTCATGTCCGCCGCACGCGATGACCGCGCCACCATCATTGATGCCCGCCCCGCCGGACGTTTTGAAGGCACGGTCCCCGAGCCGCGTGAAGGTCTGCCGAGCGGCCATATTCCCGGCAGCGTCAACCTGCCCGCCAGCCTCCTGATCGCCGATGGCCATCTGAAACCAGGGGCCGAGATCGCAGAGCTTTTCGCCGCGCGTGGCATCGACCCGATGGCCCCGATCATCGCCACCTGCGGGTCCGGCGTGACCGCCTCCATCCTCGCACTGGCGCTCGCGCGTCTCGGCAACGATACCGCGTCGGTTTATGACGGATCGTGGTCGGAATGGGCCTGCGATCCCTCCCGCCCGATCGCGACCGGGCCGTCGACGCGGGGTGTGTCCGCCTGATGACCGATCCGGAAAAGCATCGCCTGTCGACCCGGCTCGCCCATGCCGGCCGCGCTCACGCTGCACAGGGCGGGCGCTCCACCGTCAACCCTCAGATCACCCGCGCGTCCACCGTCCTCCTGCCCGATGCCGCCGCCCTCTATTCCCAGGACCGCAGCCCTTACGGCCGGATGGGTCACGCCGTCCACCGTGAGCTTGAGGACACGCTCTGCGCCCTTGAGGGCGGGGTTGGCGCGCGCCTGACGCCCAACGGCCTCACCGCCTGCACGCTCGCCCTCAGCGCCATGGTGTCTGCCGGTGACGAGTTGCTTGTGACCGACAGCGTGTACGGCCCGACCCGGCGATTCTGCACCCGCTACCTCGAAAGGATGGGCGTCTCCACGCGCTTTTTCGACCCACGGATCGGCGCCGGAATCGAGGCTCTGATCTCCGGACGCACCCGCGCCATCATGCTGGAATCGCCCGGATCGCTCACCTTCGAGATACACGATACGCCTGCCATTCTCGCCGTAACGCGCCCGCGCGGAATCCTCTCGGCGATGGACAACACATGGTCGGCCGGCGTCTTCCACCAGCCGCTCGCGCTGGGTGTCGATTTCTCGGTTCAGGCGTTGACGAAATACGCGGTCGGCCACGCTGACGCGTTCGGCGGGGTCGTGGTGGCGCGCGAGGCGGCGACGCTCTCCCGGCTCGACCAGACCGTTGAGGACTTCGGCACGGCCCTTGGCCCTGATGATGCCTACGCGGCCTTGCGCGGATTGCGAACGCTGACCACACGCCTTGACGCGCACCAGCAGAGCGCGCTGACCCTTGCGCACTGGTTTGCAGGCCATAAGGCCGTCGAAGCTGTCCTCCACCCCGCCCTTCCCCAGCATCCGGACCATGACCTCTGGAAGCGTGACTTCACCGGTTCAACGGGCCTGTTCGGCGTGGTGTTCAAGCCGGAACATGCCGGAAGCATCGACGCGGCGCTCAACAGGCTGGAACTCTTCGGGTTCGGCTTCAGCTGGGGCGGCTTTGAAAGCCTCGCCATCCCGTGCACCCCCCAATTGAAGCGCACCGCGACGCCAGACACCCCCAAAGGCCCCCTCGTTCGCATCCACGCCGGCCTTGAGGCGCCTGAAGACCTCATCGCCGACCTCGATCAGGCCCTCGCCATTCTGGGATAGGCTTGTGCCGGTTCAAACCAGCAAGTTCGGAGCCATCGCCTTCGATGGCGAACGGACACTTGCGCAGGAAAGAAAGCCAAGTTCGGAGCCATCGCCTTCGATGGCGAACGGATACTTGCGCAGGAAAGAAGGCCAAGTTCGGAGCCATCGCCTTCGATGGCGAACGGATACTTGCGCAGGAAAAAAAGCCAAGTTCGGAGCCATCGCCTTCGACGGCAAACCAAAATCATCGAATAAACAATGCTTTGACGCCGCAACTTCAAGCGAAATGGACGACTGCTGCCTGAGCAAAGATGGCGACCCCGGCAGGATTCGAACCTGCGACCGTCCGATTAGAAGTCGGGTGCTCTATCCAGCTGAGCTACGGGGCCAAACCTCCCGAACGCGCCGCATGATCGGGACGAACGGGCCTGTCAGTGCGTCCAGGGGCGCTTGCGGTCCGATGCGAAATTGGCCGAGTAGCTCTTGACCAGTCGCTTCGGTTCGCGAGCATCCTCAACGACAAACAGGAGATTGTTGCGCTTGGCGAAGGCAATCGCCTCTTGCCGGGTCTCGAACGCCATGCGGACCTGACCGCTTGTGTCATCCGCCGAGGTCCAGCCCATCAGCGGCTCGACGTGACGGTTCACACCGCCATCAAATTCCAGCACCCAGTCGCTCGATTTGCCGCGACCCGACTGCATCGCTGTTCGTGCTGGCTTGAAGATGCGCGCCTGCATTTCACTCTCCTGCAATACGCTTCCAATGGCCCGCATTATGCCTGCGGGACGAAGTCCATGGTCGGAGCGGCAGGATTCGAACCTGCGACCCCCTGGTCCCAAACCAGGTGCGCTACCAGACTGCGCCACGCTCCGCCAAACTGAAAGGTGGTGTAATGCGTGCCGGGGCAGACGCACAAGCGAAAATCAGGCGAAACGCCTTCAGGGCGTCGCCGGATCGGACTCGGTGGGGCCGGTATTGCCGAAAATCGGATGCAAAACCTTGTCGCCCGGCACGATGCCGAGAGCGTCGGACCTGCCGGCATTCAGTTCCAGCACGCTCTTGATCCGAAAGCCGGGGTCGATCACCCGCGTGGACATCGGCTCGGTGTCCTTGGCAATGGCGAGAATGGTTCCGTCCTCGTCGATGAACAGCATGTCGAGCGGAAGGAGGGTGTTCTTCATCCACATGCTCGCCCGGCGGGGTTCACCAAAGTCGAACAGCATGCCGGCATCGGGTGCCATTTCCGTCCGGTCCATCAGGCCGCGCTGAATCTCATTGCGGTCATCCGCCAGTTCAACAACGAAGTCATGCAGCAGGTCGCCAGAGGCAATCTGGAGCGCCGACGTCTCAAGAATCTCTATCTGCTGGGGCGGCGCCAGCTGGGCAACGCTGGGCGCAGCAAACAGGACGATCGCGGCAGAGGCAAACAACATTTTCATCATACGATTCCGATAGCTGACGCACGCGGCCACGACAAGCATGCGACTGTCAATTCTGCTGCGTCGCCTTCAGGGCGAGCACCATCAGACCGTCACTCTTGCCGGGACCGACAACGGCGCGCAGAATGTCGCCGGTCGCGACTTCCGCAAGCCCAATCTCCCGTAACGCGACAATGTGCAGAAAAATGTCCGTGTCTGGCTCGGCTGGACGCTGCACGAACCCGAACCCCTTGCGGGTGTCGAACCATTTGACCATCACCGGCTCATAGGCCTCGTCGGCGAGGCCAACGAGCGTTGCGATCTTGGGCGGGTCGATATGGTCGATCGAGAGCACCTGCCATCCGCGCTCGGTGCGCTGGATCCGGCATTCGACGTTCGCCCCCTCATCAGCGCGAGAGTGGCCGGCCTGGCGCAGGACGCTGACATGCATCATCGCATCGCGCTGGATGTCCGGCTCACCGTTGACGATGATGAAGCCATAGTCCTTGCGCGGGTCGAACCATTTCACCACGCCCTTGACCCGGCGCACCTCTGCTGTCGGTTCCGCATCTGCGCGAACCGCGTCCCGCGCGCCTTCGCGCGGAGAGGTAAGGTCAAACGGTTCAGACAAGAGTGCTTCTCAGCTCCCAAATTCCCAGTGCTCTGAGTTTAGCGGTCTTTGCGGCAAATGATAGGCAGGCCAATCGGAAACGCCCGCACCGCGACCCCAACGACACACCGGCCATGCAACCACAGCCCCGATCACACCACGCAGGGCGCCCGCGCCGGGCACTGGGCCTGCGGGGGTGAACTCATGGTTCCTGGAGATCGGCGGGATGGCAGTCCCTAGGGGAGTCGAACCCCTCTTTTCAGGTTGAAAACCTGACGTCCTAACCGATAGACGAAGGGACCTCGCCGCCGAGGGCTGTCGTATAGCGAACGATTCCGGTCCATGCAAGCGCCGTTTTTCAGATATCGGACGCTCAGGCCAATGCCGCGTCCGACACATCAAAGCGCACGGATTGGCGGCCTTTCCAGTCGTCCGGCTTGAGATATCCGGCCAGATGCATCCGCGCGCGCGACAAGATCGCGTCGCCCAGGGCGGTGTCGGCGGCGCGCCAGGCGATACAGGTCAGCTGTCCGCTTTCATCGCGCACGGTGAAGCGCAGATGGTTGTCCCCCATCCGCCTTGCATGCTCGATTTCGACATTTGCGAGCACGAAACGCGGCTCCGGCGCACCTGCGCCAAATGGTCCGGCCTTTTCGATCGTGGCGAGGCGATCGCGTGTGGCGCCATGCGGGGTCAACAGGCCATCAACGCGCAGGATGCGGGCCTCGTCGAGCGCGGTCACCGCGCG
>JBGSUF010000247.1:0-5099 GCA_041736285.1 Hyphomonadaceae bacterium
GCCGGGCGGGGCAGCGGCTCGCCATTCGAAGCGCCGGGGCTCCAGGCCGAATCGGCAGGAAGGATGAGCGAGACCGGTCCCGGCACCGGACCAAAGCTTGCGGCAAAGGCGGCGGCGGCGCTCGGGCCTGCATCGGCGGCGGTGTCGACATTTCCGAGCCAGACCGAGTTCGGCCGCGCCAGCCCGGCAATGTCGGATGAGAGCGGGGCCTCGTATTGCTGGTGGCTGACGGCATGGTCGCCGATGACATTGATCATCGGGGTGTGAGCCTTCTTGGCGTTGTGGATGTTTGCCCCGGCATTGAGATAGCCCGGCCCGAGATGGAGGAGCGTCATGGCCGGAACGCCGCTGATGCGGGCGAACCCGTCGGCCGCACCGGTTGCAACCCCCTCGAACAGGCAGAGGATGGAGCTGATGCGGGCCTCCCCGTCGAGCGCGGTGACAAGGTGCATCTCGCTGGTGCCGGGATTGGCAAAGCAGGCGGTGACGCCATGGTCGGCGAGGGTAGAGACCAGAACCTGCGCCCCGGTGCGTGTGTCGGTCATGTCTGGTGTCCTCGGAGGGTTGTTGGTTTGAAGCCTGTGAAGCCTGTGAAGCCGCGCGTGATCATGAACGCAGCGGGCGGCGATGTCAGCCGTGTGCGGTGAGGTTCTTGAAGGCGGCGCCGACTTTCTTGATGATGCCGGACACGGCGAGCACGGAGCGGCCACCCGCCGTGATTTCAAGCTCGACGAAGATCATCTTGTGGCCGCCGCGCACGACCCGGCCGCGACCGGTAAGGTGTTCCCCGACATGCGCCGGGCCGGTGAACTGCGATGTGCAACTCACCGTGACGCCGCCATGCTCGCCCATATGGTCGCGGGCGATGGCAAACAGGCAGAAGTCGGCGAAGGTCATCAGCAGGCCGCCATGAGCGTTTCCGTGGCCGTTCATGTGCCGCGGCTCCAGAACGAGGCCGCATTCAACCTCGCCATCTTCCCCGGTGCGGAAGGCCATCTGGCCGATGGTTGTCTCGAACGGGTCGGATTCCCAGCATTGCCAGCCCGCAAACGGGCCATGCGTCAGTTCAACCGGTCCTGCCATGTGATTTCACCCTCGCTGATGTTGCATCGCAGCGGCGATAGCAGAGGGCGCCGCACGACCGCAACGCTGACGCGGCGTCACATGCCCAGATCTTCGGCGAGGATGGTCATCTGGAAATGGAAAGCGGTCTCGCCCTCATCGACATCCTTGTAGATCACGGCAAGAAACTCGTCGCCCATATAGACTTCAAGGCTGTCTTTGTCCTTCGGGCGCTCGACGACGCGCAATCCGGGGTGAAACTTGCGCTGGAGATAGGCCTCGATGCGCTCTTTTTCCTTCGTTTCCAATCGACGGACTCCGTGGTCGGGGGTTGGACAAAGGCGGCAAACTAGGCGCTGGAAACGCATGTGCCAACCGGGCAGGTGAAAAAACCTGCCCGGCGGCGAAACGGGGGCGGCGACAGGCGCTGCGGCCTCAGTTGAGCCAGACCGCGAACAACAGGCCATTGCCGCGCGCCAGCGTGCTGAAGCTATCGAAAGCATCGTTGCTGGCCAGCCGCCCGCGCTTCAGATGCGGGACAAAGGTTGTGCCCTGGAGGAGCCGAATCGCGTCGAAATCGCCGGGATTGGTCAGAAGCGACTGAATGTCGATGCCGACCCCCACCTCGGCCCCGTAAGGCGTTTCGAGCCGCCACCACGGGATCAGGCGCTCGCCGTTCAGCATCAGCTCGATCTCGCCGAGCACGGCCTGCCAGCTCTCGGCAAGTTCCTCGGTCACCTCAACGCCAAACACCGACTGCTGGGCAGGGTTTGGCAGCCATTCACGGTCATTGTCGGTCTCGGTCATCACCTCTGCCCAGAAGGCGCGGTTGCGTTCGATCATCGACTTGAAATGCGCAAGAGCGGCGCGCGTGCGCGTCTTGTCCGGCACGCCTTCGAGGGCGAGGAGGACAGCCGCGAGGCGGTCAATCTCTCCGTCCGATCCAAATAGCGGGTCGGGCACAACGCCGAACGCGTCCATCTTCAGGCGGGCGGAGTAGACTTCTTCAATGGCGGGGGTCGGATCAAGCGACAGCGACAACTCCGCCATGCCGGAGACAAGGTGGACATAGGCGGCGAGCCATTCGGCATCGGCAGTGTCGAAACGGATCACGCCGTCAAAACCTTCGGCCTCTTCCATGAGGACATCGGTTGCGCCGAGAAGTTCGGTCAGGGCTTCCCAGTCCTGCCGCTTGCCGTCGGCATTCACATCGAGCCAGATGTCGTTCAGGTCGACCTCGACGGCGAACTCTCCGGCGATGGCGGGTTTCAACGCCGCTTCAGCGCCGGAAAGCTGGACCAGCGCACCTTCCATCGCGTTGACGAAGAAAGCAGGATCGAACGCGCCGTCCGGATTTTCCGGCAGTGCGGTGCGCATGCCGGGGATGATCTCCAGTTGGCCTTCATAATTGGCATAGCGAACCTGCAGGATGTGTTCAATCGCGCGCAGGAAGCGGACGCTGCCAAGGGCAAAGCTGTTCCCGGCGCTGGCGTCGCGCGCGGACAGGGCGGCGTCGGCGGCGGTGAGGCCGTCGCTCGCCATGATCTCCTGCCATGGACGGGTGTCGCTTGCGGGGTCTGCCTGGCTGTTACAGGCCGTCAGCGCAAGGAGCGAGACGGCGGCGAGGGTGGCGGTGGCGCGGAGCATGATGTGATCCCTGACGTTGTTAGTGAGCGCATATATACAAAAAGGATTGTGTCGCGATTTGGGCGAGTATCGTCCATTTTGCTGTTTTGCGCCATGTCAGGCGGCCGGGCGCGCAAGAGCGGCGCGCGCATCACGCAGGCTATAACGCAGTCTCCTCCCCGCCCAGCGGAGAGGAGACCAGCAACATCCGTCGAAAGAGCGAGCCCCTGCTCAGCCCCGGCACATGGCGCAGATCTTGTTGCCATCGGGGTCGCGCAGATAGGCCAGATACAGCCGCTGCCCACCGCCCTCGCGCCAGCCCGGCGCATCCTCGATGGCGAGGCCGCCGGCCTCAAGCCCTGCCTCGTGCCAGGCATCGGCCTGCTCAGGCGTTTCCGCCGCAAAGCCGATCGTCATGCCATTGCCGTGCGAGGCCGGATCGCCATCAATCGGCCTGGTAACGAGGAAGATCCCGCCATTGTGCAGGTAGATCAGCCGACCTTTGGGATCGAGCCGGCCACCCCGCCCGCCCAGCGCGGTGAACAGGGCATCATAGAAAGTCTTCGACCGGTCGATGTCATTCGATCCGACCATCATGTGACTGAACATTCGGCATGTCTCCCTTCGCCGTTATCAAGCCTTCGGCCGCGTGCGACTCAATAGCCGTCAGCGGAGCCATCCTTGCGCATTTCAGTGGCGGCATGCCAAGTGCCGTGGCGGGCATCGCGCATCACGGCCTGATAGCCCCCGAACGCGCCATTGCCATCGCGCACTTCATATCCGCGCGCCTCCAGTTCGGCCCTGACCTGCGCCGAATATCCGCTTTCCAGATAGACGACGCCCATTTTCGAGGGGCAGTCCTGCGCCACAGTTCCGGCGGCAAGGCATTCGGCGCGGTCGGTCGGCTCGCCGCCGCCGTCATGATACCAGCGGGCGGCGTCGCCCGCTTCCTGAAGACCCATGTCGTAGTCGATCATGTTGATGATGATCTGCGCCTGTCCCTGCGGCTGCATCCCGCCGCCCATGACGCCAAAGGCCAGCCATGGCTCATACGGACAGGCGAGTTCCGCCGCCACGGCCCGCACCTCACAGGCCGGCTTGTCCTGTTTGAAGGCAAACCCCGGAATGATCGTGTGGAAGGGCCGCTTGCCCGGCTCATAGACATTCGGATGGGCCGGATCGAGGGAAAACAGCTGCCCGCGATCCTGGAACATGAAGCCCAGCCCGTCCGGCACCAGCCCTGTGCCCATGCCGCGATAGTTGGACTGGATCAGCGCGACCATCATGCCGTTCCTGTCGGCCACAGCGAGGAAAGTCGTGTCGCCCTGTTCAAGGGCCTTGTCCGCCTGCATCAGCGGCGGCAGCGACACTGGCAGGGGCGGCGCCTGCAACCCGGCATCCGACTTCGCGCTGGGCCAGGCCGACTGCGGCAGCGGCGTCACATAAGGGTCGGCCATCGCAGCCCGAAGGTCAATCATGGCACTGCGGGCGGCGGCATATTCCGGATGGACGAACACGGTCGGATCGAGCCCGGCAAAGGCCGGATCGGCATAGCCGCGCGCCCGGTCGGCAAAGGCCAGACGCTTGGCCTCGATCTGCGCCACCAGCGAATCGGCCGAGCCAAAGCCCATGCCGCGCAGGTCGAACCGCTCCACCATCTGAAGGATTTGCAGCGTCGCCACCCCTTGCGTGTTCGGCGGCAGGCCGCACACTTTCGTCTCGCGGTAGGGCACGCAGACCGGGTCCACCCATTCGCCTTCGTGCATGGCGAAGTCCTCATAGCGCATCGGCCCGCCAATCCGGCGCATGTAGGCGTCCATCGTGCGGGCCATCTCGCCCTTGTAGAAGACGTCGCGCCCGCCAGCCGCAATCTGGCTCAGCGAACGCGCAAGATCGGGATTGCGGAAAAGCTCTCCCTCTTCCGGCGCCCGGCCGTTTGGCCAGTAGGTGGCGCGGGCATTCGCGATCTCCTCCAGCATGCCTTCATCGAAGGCGCGCTCAAGGCGGCGCATATTGCCATTCCAGTAATAGGCAATGACCTCCGGGATTGGTGCACCGGTCGACGCATAGTAGATCGCATCGCCGAGCACCGTCTGCATTGGCAGCTTGCCGAACCGGTCATGCATCATGAACCAGCCATCCACCGTCCCTGGCACCGTCACCGGCGCAGCGCCAAATGGCGGGATTTCAGCGCCGCCGGAGAACCGGTCGGCATAGCCCTGCATGTCCGCCAGGCTGGCCCCCATGGCCGAGCGGCCCGAACCGTTCAGCCCGTAAAGCCGCTGTGTTTCCGGATCCCAGATCAGCACGAAAATGTCGCCGCCAATGCCGTTGCCGGTCGGCTCCACCAGGCCGAGCATGGCATTGGCCGCAATCGCTGCGTCCACCGCTGACCCGCCGCGCCGCCGCCG
>JBGSUF010000265.1:0-5518 GCA_041736285.1 Hyphomonadaceae bacterium
GGTCGCCTCGCCCAGCGGGAAACGCGCCGCCTGCGCCTGCGCAAGGGCTGCCTGCGCCGCAGCAATGCCAGCGCGCGCCTCGGCGATGTCGAAATTGCGCGAGGCATCAGCAACCAGCTGCGTCAGCACCGGATCCTCGAACGCCGTCCACCAGTCCGCATCCGGCTGCCCGCCCGGTTGCAGCCGCGATGCGTCCTCCACCATCCAGCCGGACTGGAACTGATCTGTCACAGGTTCGATGTAGTCTGCAGTGCCGGTCGCACATGCCGCGACAAGAGTGGGCCAGATCAGAGCGGAAAGGCTGACGGCCATAGAGCGTTTCTTCATCATCGGGGCAAGTTTCCGGTTGGTGTTGAACAATAAGCATACCATTTCGTGCAACGTGGGTGCATCGCACCATGACTGCAATCCATGAAAGGCCGGAAACTCCTAAACCGGCTGCCCGCCCCCAGGTGATCATAATGTCCTATTCCAACGATGCTGAACAGACACGACAAGCCCTGCGCGCCGACAAGCCTTCGCCACTCTGGCTGCTCGGCGGCGCGGCCGTGTTCGCCGTCGGGATTGCGAGCTTTGCTTTCGCCCGCGCAAGCTCGCCGACCGAGACTGCCACGATCACCCAGCTGGCAAGCCTGATCGAGGTCGCGCCTGTTTCCGCCACAGACAACCGCTTTCTGGTTCACGCGCCCGGCCGCCTCGCCCCGCGCCAGCAACTGACCGTGGTCGGCGAAGTGGCCGGCAAGATCGTCGAGACCCATCCCGCCCTCACCCTTGGGGGCCGCATCCGGAAGGGCGAACTCATCGTCCGCATTGATGCCGGTGACTTCCGCGCCGATCTCGCCCGCGCCGACGCCGGAATCGCCACCGCGCAAGCCCGCCTCGCGCAGGCCGAAGCCGAGCTTGCCCGCCAGGAAAGCCTCGCCGCCATCGGTGCCACACCCGAAAAGGCGCGCGAGTCCGCCGTCGCCGCCTTCAAGGATGCACAAGCCGGCCTCAGCCAGGCACGCGCCCAGCGCGCCATCGCCGAAAGTGGTGTCAGCAAGACCACGATCCGCGCGCCATTCGACGCCATCGTGATCTCCGAAAACGTTACCCTCGGCAGTTATGTCGCCCCCGGTCTGGAACTCGCCCGCCTGATCGACGCCGGAAGCGGTGAGATCGTCGCCGGCCTGCCGCAGCGCGATGTTGTCGCCGTCCGCAATGTCATGCAGACCGCGCCCGAGACCGGGCTGACCGTCCGCGCCATCCCGAATGAAAGCTCGATCAGCGGCAAATCTCTGACCGGCTATATCGACCAGTTCTCCCCCCGCATCGACCCGGCCTCGCGCACCGTGTCGATCGTAGCCGTCTTCCCGGACGCCTTCGCAGCGGAAAATCAGGGGCTGGTCTTCGCCGACGACTTCATGACGCTGGAAATCGAGGCGCTGTCGCCCGAACCGCTCTACGCCATCCCGACCGGTGCCCTGCGCCAGGACAGTTTCGTCTGGATCGTCCGCGACGGCCACTTCATCGAACGCGTCGATGTCCGCGCGGTCGATCGCCAGGGCGACAGGATCCTCGTCTCGTCGGCCGGACTATCGGGCACCGAGAACATCATGGTGACGGTGTTGTCCGAGGAGATTGACGGCATGCAGGTGCGCGTCGAGGGAGCGGGCGAGTGAAGGGCCTCATCAACGCCGCCTTGAGCAACAAGGTTGCCGCCAACCTTCTGATGGTCTTCATCCTGATTGCCGGTTTTGCCTCTCTGCCGGCGATCAACATCCGCCTCTTCCCCGCCATCGACATCGGCAAGATCGCCATCACCGTGCCCTATCCGGGCGCAACCCCCAGCGACGTGGAAACCGCCATCGTGCGCCCCATCGAGGAGCGGCTCGAAGGTCTTGAGGGCGTTGAGAAAGTCACCGGCCTTGCAGCGTCCGGCGTCGGCAATGTCGTCGTTGATATCGTCGTCGGCGAGAACATGCAGTCCATGCTGGACGACATCAAATCCGAGGTCGACCGCATCACCGTCTTCCCGCTTGAGGCCGAAGAACCCCAGATCACCATCGTCGAGACCGACGAACTTGCCAGCCAGATCGTCGTCTATGGCCCGGTGTCGACCGATCTTCTGAAGCAGGCGGCCGACCGCGTCCGCGCTGACCTTGCCGACAGCGATGCGATTTCGCTCGTCGAGATTGCGGGCGTCCCCGATTATCTCATCGACATCACCATCAGCGAGGACGTGCTGCGTGCTCGCGGGCTGAGCCTGACCGGCGTGGCCGGAGCGATTGCCGCCCAGAGCATCGACCTGTCGGGCGGTGAGATCGAGGACGACACCCAGCGCCGCCTGATCCGTTCGGTCGGAGAGCGCCGCACCGGCGCCGAATTCGAGAGCATCGTCGTGGGCACGGGCGAGACCGGCACGCCGATCCGGCTGGGCGATGTGGCGCGCATCAATGACGGCCTCGCCGACGATCCGGTCCTGACCAACTACAAGGGCCAGAACGCCGCCGTCGTGAACATCTACCGCGTCGGCGCGGAGAAACAGCTCGATGTCGCTGCCGCCGTGAAGGCCTATGTCGACAGCGAGCTTGCGCTTGTCCTGCCCGAAGGCATTTCCGCCGACCTCTGGCGCGATGAAAGCATCTATCTGCGCCAGCGCATCGAGATGCTGAGCCGCAACGCCATTCTCGGCCTGCTGCTCGTCGTCGCCCTGCTGCTGGCCTTCCTCGATCTGCGCATCGCTTTCTGGACGGCGGCGGGCGTGGCGGTGAGCTTCATCGGCGCTTTCTTCCTGATGTATCTGTTTGGCGTGACCATCAACCAGCTGTCGCTGTTCGGCTTCATTCTCGCTATCGGCATCATCGTCGACGATGCCATCGTGGTCGGCGAGAACATCCACGCCAACTGGCGCAAGGGCCTGTCGCCGATGGAAGCCGCCCGCGTCGGCGTCGGCCGTGTCGCAACGCCGGTGCTGTTCTCGGTGTCGACCACCATTACCGCCTTCGTGCCGCTCATTCTCATTCCGGGCGTGTTCGGCCAGTTCCTCGGCCAGGTCGCCGCGGTCGTGATCCTCCTTCTGATCCTGTCGCTGGTGGAAAGCTTCTTCATCCTCCCGCGCCACCTGTCGCACCTCAAGAACGACGCGCCCGCCTGGTGGTCGCCGCGCCGCCTCGCTGATCCGTTCCGCGACTGGGTGTCGGCCCGCCTTCGCGCCTTCCGTGACGGCCCCCTCACCAGGATGATGCGTTTCGTCGTGTTCCGCCCCGGCATGATCGCCATGATCGGCGCGGGCATCTTCTTCGCAACCCTTTCGCTGCTCGCCAGTGGCACGGTGAAGTTCATCTTCTTCCCCAGCGTCGAGGGCGAATACGTCACCGCCCAGCTTGAACTCGCCGAAGGCTCGTCCGAGCAGCAGAGCATCCGCCATGTGGAACGCCTGACCCGCAGCGCCGAGCAGGCCGCCGCCTCGCTCGGCGATCCGGACACCGTGCTGCAGGGCGTGCTGTGGAGCATTGGCGCGCCCGTGTCCGAGAGCGGCTCGTTCAATGACGGGGCAGCCTCCGGCGCGTCCGGCAACAAGGTCTTCATCGTCGCCAAGATCGAGGACAGTGCCACCCGCCGCTTCACCGCCTCGCAGTTTGAGAGCGCATGGCGCACCGCCTCGGGCGAGATTCCCGGCGCCCAGCAACTCACCTTCACCTCCGATCTCGTCAGCCCGGACGCGCCGATCCAGCTCCAGATCTCGACTCGCAACCCGGCCGACACACGGGCCGCCGTCAAGGCGATGCGCGACGAGCTTGCGGCCATTGGCGGCGTCTACGAAGTGCGCGACGACCGCTTCCGCACCACCGACGAGGTGCAGATCCGCCTGAAGCCGCTGGCCAGCGATTATGGCCTCACCCAGACCGACCTCGCCCGCGAGGTTCGCGCGGCATTCTTCGGCGCAGAGGCCGTCCGCATCCAGCGTGACCGCGAGGAAATCCCCGTCCGCGTCCGCCTGCCCGCCGACCAGCGCGACAGCCTCGAAACACTGAAGGAACTGCGCATCCGCGTCGGCAATGGCTACATCCCGATGTCGAGCCTCGCCGAGTTGTCCATCGCCCCGGCCCCGGCCGCCATCAACCGCGTCAATGGCCGCCGCATCTACGCCCTGACGGCCTTTGTCGACGAGAGCATCACCACCGCCGATGCCGTGACCGCCACAATGCTGGACGTTGTCGCGCCGCGTCTGGCGGGGGAGTTTGACGGCCTTGAGGTCGGCCTTGCCGGCGACCAGGAGGAGCAGGCCCAGGCCGGCCCCGCCATCGCGCGCAACTTCCTGATGGCGCTGATGGTGATCTTCATCCTTCTGGCGTTGAATTTCGGCTCCTACAGCCAGCCCATCGTCATCATGCTGGCCATCCCGTTCGGCTTTGTCGGCGCGCTGATCGGCCATGCCATGCTCGGTCTCAACCTGACTCTTCTGTCGATGTTCGGCGTGATCGGACTGTCGGGCGTCATCATCAACACCTCGCTGATGGTGACCGACTTCCTCAATGAGCGCCTCGCCGCCGGCGAGAGGCATGAGGAGGCCGTCATGAACTCCATGCTCGACCGTTTCCGCGCCATCCTCCTGACCACGCTGACGACTTTCCTCGGTGTCACGCCGATCATCTTCGAGACCAGCGTGCAGGCGCAATTCCTGATCCCGACGGCCGTCTCGCTCGGCTTCGGCATCCTGATCGGCACGACGATCCTGCTGTTTGTCCTGCCGGCGCTGCTGATGCTGCACCTGCGTGTCTTCGGCGCGAGCCACGCTGTCGACGCTGACAGTCAGCATCTGCAACCTTCGGATGAACGAAAGGGTGTTGCAACCGACTGACCAATCGGCTTTGGTTAATGCCTGTTAGGGCAACCGCATCGCGCGGCAGATCAGGGCAATTGAATGGGCGCCGACGGAATTTCAAACGCAGGCCGCGAGGTCTTCGACGTGCGGACGGCCGTGACCCTCACCGGCCCGTCGGGAGAGACGCTGACTCTGCCGCCCGTCTGGCCCGAATGGCTGGGCGATCCGGGATTTTGTCGCACCCACGGCACGCGCTTTGCCTATGTTGTCGGGGAAATGGCGCGCGGGCTTGCCACGCCGCAAATGGTGATCGCCGCCGTGCGCGCAGGCTTTGCGGGCTTTTACGGCTCGGCCGGCCTCGACCCCGCCACCGTCGCTGCGGGCCTTGACGAGATCGAAGCCGCCCTCGGCCCGGATGCCCCCGCATGGGGTGCAAATCTGATCCATTCGCCGCAGCAGCCGGGTTATGAGCGCGCCATCATCGACCTGTTCCTCGCGCGCCGTGTCGCCCGCGTTTCGGCCTCCGCCTTCATGCGCCTGTCGCCGCAGATCGTGCGCTATAGCGCCGCAGGCCTGACCCGTGCGCCGGACGGCAGCATCCACCGCTCAACCCATGTCTTCGCCAAGGTCAGCCGCGCCGAAGTCGCCCTGCCCTTCATGTCGCCCGCCCCGGCCGACATGCTCGCCGGCCTCGTCGCCGAGGGCTTGCTG
>JBGSUF010000306.1:0-1885 GCA_041736285.1 Hyphomonadaceae bacterium
GCCGGGCGCGCGGGGCAAACGCCGCGCCGGAAGAGGGCGATGTGAAGCCGATCGTGCGCGGGCGTCTGACGCTCGATCCCAACCGCCACGCCGTCAACTGGGACGGGGCGCAGGTCCGCCTGACGGTGACGGAATTCCTGATCCTGCAGGCGCTCGCCCAGCGGCCCGGCTATGTGAAGAGCCGCGACGCGCTGATGGACGCGGCCTATGACGACCAGATCTATGTCGACGACCGCACCATCGACAGCCACATCAAGCGCCTGCGCAAGAAGTTCCGCGAAGTGGACGGCGAGTTCGACGGCATCGAAACGCTCTACGGCGTCGGATATCGCTACAGCGAGACGTGAGTTGTGAAAGGCGCTCGGGTGCGGTGGCCAGCCCTGATGGTCGGAGGTACTCGGGCGCCTGCACGTTTTTCGTGTGCTGACAGGGCTTTAGCCGTGCACGCCTCGCCCGCCCAAAATTTGTGATTGAAATGTCATCTCCCTGTGGTTGAGTGGACACAGGGAGGACGGCATAGATGGCAAAAATCGTACAGGCAGCCGCAGGCGGTGCTATCACACTGACCGCAGGGGCCGCGACATGAGTCACGACGGCGCGGGAGGGTAACTTCTTTGCCTTGCTGGAACGCCCCACCGATCCGTTCGCCTGGGCGCCCTGTGTGGCCGCGATTGTTGCTGCATTGAGCGCCTATGCGAGCTTCAGGGGCATTACCGCAAAGACAGCAACGACCGACGACGTGGATGCTGCGCGGGTTGCGGCTCACCAGGCCGAAGCGGCCGCACGCAAGGGTGAAGACACCACGCGCGCAGAAGGTGCAGTAACGCGCGAGGCGATGCGGGAGGAATCTCGTCCTCAGAACGAGAAGCTCGATCAAATCCTCGCTATGTTGCGCGAACAGCGCGAAGGCAAAGCCCGCACCGAAGGCCGAACCATCTCGCCGCAGGAAGAGGCTGACTTTGAAGAGCAAGTGCGGGCGATCTTTGCATCCAAGGATGCCCGAAAAGCTCCGGCGCAGGAGGCCTTGGCTGAAGGGCGAACGATGGATGCCGCCGACCGCCTCATGACGGTCGCATCTCAAGAAGGCGCGGCGGCAGATGATTTTTCGCGTTCAGCAGCAGAGACCTATCGTGAGGCGGGCGCACTCTATCTTGCAAGCGCCCCCGCCCGGGCGCTGGCGGCCTATCGCGAGGCGACGCGCCTCGACGCCAGCGATTTCTGGTCGTGGATTTTCCTTGCCCGGCTGGAAAGCAGCCATGGCGTCGGCCTGACCGCCTCGCGCGCGGCGTCGGAGGCGGCGCTAAATGTGGCGCGGAGTGAGCGGGAAAAGTCCGTGGCTAATCACGAAATCGGCGATGTTGCGGTGGCGGAGGGCGACCTTGCGTCGGCAAAGGCGGCCTATGCGGAGGGGCTGGACATCCGGCGCGCCCTTTCGGATGCGGACAAGTCCTCGGCGGCGGCGCGGCGGGATGTGAGCGTCTCGCTGAACAAGATCGGCGATGTTGCGGTGGCGGCGGGCGACCTTGCGTCGGCAAAGGCGGCCTATGCGGAGGGGCTGGACATCGCGCGCGCCCTTTTGGATGCGGACCCGACCTCGGCGGCGGCGCGGCGGGATGTGATTGTGAGTCTCGACAAGTTGGGCGACACAACCGGGGACAAGGTGTATTTCCGAGAGGCGCTGGGCATCGCTCTGGCCATGCAGGCGGCCGGGCAGCTTTCGCCCGCCGATGCGTTCATTCCGGACTATCTGCGCCGGAAGCTGGTCTAGGCCCGCTCACCGCCGTCGCTTCAGGCCGACCAGCGCGTTTTCCAGCGCGTTGAGGAAATGGCTGCGATCCTTCGCGGTGAAGGGCGGCGGGCCGGAGGTCGGCAGGCCGGTCGCGCG
>JBGSUF010000310.1:0-2613 GCA_041736285.1 Hyphomonadaceae bacterium
GCGGAGAAGGCTTCGGGCGTGCCGGGCCGGGCGTTCACCGCCGCCTCGCCCTTCCGGGCAGCGTCCATCTCCAAGCTCGCGACGGCGATGTGCGCGCAGGCCGTAGCCCGGGATGACGGGTTCGGGCTGGATGCTGACATCCGCAACTGGCTGCCATGGATGCCCCTCCATGCTGAATTTCCGGGCGTTGCGATCACGGCGCGGATGATGCTGTCGCACACATCGGGGCTGCGCGATCCGGAGGTCTACTGGGTCTCGCATCCGGGCAGGATTTCCGATGTCGCCGCGCCGGAACTGTTTGCGCCGGGACGGCGGCCGGGGACGTGGTTTGAATACTGCAACCTCAACTATGGGCTGGTCGCCACCGCGCTGGAAATGGCGAGCGGGCAGCGGTTCGACGATCTTGTCAGGTCGCGCGTGCTGGAGCCTCTGGGCGTTGAAGGCGGCTTCAACTGGAGCGGCGTTGCGGGATCGTACCGCCGGGGGGCGGCGACGCTTTACCGGGAGACGCCGGAAGGCTGGCAGGTGCAGGTCGACGGGCCGGAGACGCTCATGGCCGAGGGGCCGACGTTGCTGATGGCGGAAGGCGGCGACCTTTCAACCTATCAGCCAGGGCAGAATGGCACACTGTTTTCGCCGCAGGGCGGGCTGCGGGCGAGCCTTGTCGATCTGGCGCGGCTGGCCGGCGGGCTGGAGCGGTGGAGGGAGCTGACGTCACCGGTCTGGCGGCTCGATGCGGGGCGCACGAACGGGGTGCATGACGCGGACTATTTCCGGGCGTTCGGGACGGGCGTGCACATCCATCCGGCAGAGCATTCAATCTGGCCCGGACAGCGGCTGGTCGGCCATCATGGCGAGGCTTACGGGCTTTATGCCGGGGCCTGGCATGCCCCCGAGATGGGCGTTTCGTTCGCCTACGCGGTCACCGGAACGCCGGAGACGCCGCCCTCGAGGAGCCTTCGCCATCCCGCGCTCGACGGGTTTACCGAGCGTCTGATGGACGCCGTGATCGCGGCCGCCTGAAGCGCCGGTCGTTTGTTTCCCCCGTGCCGGTTGCACCGAGCCTCGGTTGTTTCCCGCGCAAGTGTCCGTTCGCCCTCGTGACCGATGGCTCCGAACTTGGCTTTCTTTCCTGCGCAAGTGTCCGTTCGCCATCGTGACCGATGGCTCCGAACTTGCTGATGGCTCAGTTCGCCCCGCTGGCGCGCAGGCGCAGGTCGCCATTGGCGCTGCGCTCGAAATGGTTGTCGATCTCCGGATGGGCGACAGGCTCATCGCTGTTGTCCGGCAGGAGATTTTGCTCGGAAACATAAGCGGTGTAGTAGGATTTCTCGTTCTCGGCGGACAGATGGTAGAAGGGCTGGTCGCGACGCGGGCGCACCTCTTCCGGAATGGACTGATACCATTCCTCCGTGTTGGCGAATTCCGGGTCGACGTCGAAGATGACGCCGCGGAACGGAAAAATCCGATGACGGACGGTTTGTCCGATCTGAAACTTCGCTTGCCGAAGCTGCATGGCCGCCTCCTGAGTGCGTTTTGCCTGGCCGGTGAAGATAGAGGGCGCAGCGGCGCTGTGGAAGCGAATCTGGCGATTTCCTGCAGCTTTTTGACAATGGCCGATCCCTTGCGCCTCGCGGCGGCAGGGCGCGCTCGGAAAACGGCTTCGCACTTTTAACGGAAATGCTGTAGAGTTCGACCAACGCTAGATATCTGGTTGATTTCAAGATGCCCGAACATGCACGGCGACGCGCGCGAACATCGCGGCAGCGCTCGCCCACCGGGTCGCCCGCGCTTTATGGTGCGGTCGATCTTGGCACGAACAATTGCAGGCTGCTGATCGCGGAGCCGCGCAATGGCACGTTCCGTCCGGTCGACTCGCATTCGCAGATCGTGCGGCTCGGCGAGGGGCTGGCGCGGGATGGCCGGATCAGTGATGCGGCGGTGGAGCGCGGAATTCTCGCCCTGACGGCAATCCGGGAAAAGCTGAAGGCGCGCGGCGTCCGGAACGTCCGGTGCGTGGCGACGCAAGCCTGCCGTGTCGCCGGGAATGGCCGCGAATTCATCGAGCGCGTGCAGGCGGAAGTCGGACTGTCTTTCAAGGTCATCACCGCAAAGGAAGAGGCCCGCCTCGCTGTCATCGGGTGTCACAACCTCTATGACGAGGACGCCGAAACGGCGCTGGTGGTCGATATCGGGGGCGGGTCGACCGAGCTTTCGTGGGTGGACCTGCGCGAAGCCTCCGGCAAGGGCCTGAACGGGATGCTGGCGCGCGTGCCGCTGATCGACTGGGCGACCTTTCCGGTGGGCGTGGTGACGCTTACGGAAGCCTTTTTGCACCTGCCCGAACAGGATCGCTTTGACGCCATGCACAACCATGCGTGCGAGCTGATGTCGGCGTTCGAGCGCGGCGCGGCGCTGCGTCGGCGGATGGAGCGGGGGCCTTGCCATCTGGTCGGCACGTCCGGCACGGTCACGAGCCTTGCGGCCATGCACATGGGCCTTGACCGGTATGTCCGCACGCGGGTCGATGGCTCCTGGATGAGCCGGGAGGAGGCGAGCGGAACGTCGCGCCGGCTTCGTGACATCGGCCCGGACGGCCGCCGGGTCGTGCCG
>JBGSUF010000346.1:0-2156 GCA_041736285.1 Hyphomonadaceae bacterium
GCTATTCCGGTCGCAACCGGGAGCGTATTGCGCGCCTGGCGGAACTCTCCGCACGCGCCGGCGCACCGCTGATCGCGATCAATGATGTGCTCTATCACCAGCCGGAGCGGCGCCCCCTGCAGGATGTGCTGACCTGCATCCGCGAGCATTGCACCATCGACACCGCCGGCCTGCGCCTTGAGGCCAATGCCGAGCGCCACCTCAAACCCCCCGCCGAGATGGCCCGCCTGTTTCGCGGCTTTGCCCCCGCCCTTGACCGCACGCTGGAGATTGCCGCCCGTTGCACCTTCTCACTCGATGAACTGAGCTATGAATACCCGGACGAGCCTGTCGCGCCCGGAAAGACCCCTCAGCAGCACCTTGAAGACCTGACATGGGCCGGGGCGGAATGGCGCTATCGGAACGGCGTGCCCGCCCAAGTCGCCGCCACCCTCCAGCGCGAGCTGGATCTGGTCGCCGCGCTTGATTATGCGCCCTATTTCCTGACCGTTCACGACATTGTCGCCTGGGCGCGCGGGCAGGGCATCCTGTGTCAGGGGCGCGGCTCTGCGGCCAATTCCGCCGTCTGCTACTGCCTCGGCGTGACCAGTGTTGACCCGGCCGAAAGCAATCTCCTGTTCGAGCGCTTCCTGTCGAAGGAGCGCCGTGAACCGCCCGACATCGACGTCGATTTCGAGCACGAACGGCGCGAGGAGGTCATCCAGTATATCTACGCCCGTTATGGCCGCGAACGCGCCGCCCTGACCGCCACGGTGATTTCCTACCGCCCGCGCTCGGCCGTGCGCGAGGTGTGCAAGGCGCTCGGCCTGTCGGAGGATGTCTCCACCGCCCTCGCCGGCACGGTCTGGGGCAGTTTCGGCTCCGACATTGCCGGCGAGCATGTCCGCAAGGCCGGTCTCGACCCGGACGCTCCGCTGGTGCGCCGTGCCATCCACCTGACCCGTCAGCTCATCGGCTTTCCCCGCCACCTCTCCCAGCATGTCGGCGGCTTCGTGCTGACGCGCGGCCTTCTGACCGAGACCGTGCCCGTCGGCAATGCCGCCATGGACGATCGCACCTTCATCGAATGGGACAAGGACGACATAGCCGCGCTGAAAATCATGAAGGTCGACGTGCTCGCCCTCGGCATGCTGACCTGTATCCGCAAGGCGTTTGATCTCCTGCGCCTTCACAAGGGCATCACCCACGACCTTGCCAGCATCCCGGCGGGCGATACCGCCACCTATGACATGCTCTGCCGCGGCGAGAGTCTCGGCGTCTTCCAGGTCGAGAGCCGGGCGCAGATGAACATGCTGCCAAGGCTTCGACCGCGCTGTTTCTATGATCTTGTGATCGAGGTCGCCATCGTCCGTCCCGGCCCGATTCAGGGCGACATGGTCCACCCCTATCTGCGCCGCCGCAAGGGCCGGGAGACCATCCGCTATCCCAGCCCCGCCCCGCAGCACGGCCCCCCTGACGAGCTGGAACGCATTCTCAAGCGCACCCTCGGCGTCCCGCTCTTTCAGGAGCAGGCCATGCAGATTGCCATGGACGCTGCGAAATTCTCTGCCGACGAGGCCAACGGCCTGCGCCGGGCGATGGCGAGCTTCCGCAAGGTCGGCACGATCCAGAACTATCAGGACATGATGGTCGAGCGCATGGTCGCGCGCGGCTATGAGCGCGACTTCGCCCAGCGCTGCTTCGATCAGGTCAAGGGCTTTGGCGAATACGGCTTCCCGGAAAGCCATGCGGCGAGCTTTGCCCTGCTCGTCTATGTGTCCTCATGGCTCAAATGCCACCATCCGGACGTGTTCTGCGCCGCCCTTCTCAACAGCCAGCCGATGGGCTTCTACGCACCCGCTCAGATCGTGCGCGATGCCCGCGAGAACGGCGTCGAGATCCGCCCCGTCGACGTCAACCTGTCGGACTGGGACAACACGCTGGAGCCGCCTGCAGACGATGCGCCGCGCGCTGGCCCCATACGCCTCGCAATGCGGCTCGGCCTGCGCCAGGTGGACGGGCTTGGCGAAGCGGAAATGGAGGAGATGATGGCCGCGCGCGGGCCGGGCTATGATTTGCCGTCAGACATCCGCCGCCGGTCCGGGATCAACCGCCGCGCGCTGGAATTGCTGGCCGCCGCCGATGCCTTCGGCTCGATGGGGATGGACCGGCAGATC
>JBGSUF010000375.1:0-3005 GCA_041736285.1 Hyphomonadaceae bacterium
GGTCGGCGTCAACACCTTCCCGCTGGACGAGGCTGAAGACGTGCCGGTTCTGAAGGTCGACAACGCCGCCGTCCGCCGCCTGCAACTTGAGAAACTGGCCCGCCTGAAAGCCGAGCGTGACCCGCAGGCCGTCAGCGCCGCCCTCGCCGCCATCACCCGCGCCGCCGACACCGGTGAGGGCAATCTCCTCGCCCTCGCCGTCGAGGCCGCCCGCGCCAAAGCCACGGTGGGTGAAATCTCCGAGGCAATCGAGCGCGTCACCGGCCGCCATCAGGCCAGGATTCGAACCATTTCAGGCGTTTACGGCGAAAGCATCGGGAAGGACGATAAAGCCGCCACCGCCCGTCACCGCGCCGCCCTTTATGAGCGCAAATACGGTCGCAAGCCGAAAATCTACATCGCCAAGATGGGACAGGACGGCCATGACCGCGGCCAGAAGGTCGTCGGCTCCGCCCTCGCCGATCTCGGCTGGGATGTGGTGATCGGCCCGCTCTTCCAGACGCCGGAAGAGGCCGCCCGCGACGCCCGTGCCGCCGAGGTGGACATCGTCGCCGCGTCCTCGCTCGCCGCCGGGCATCTGACGCTGGTGCCGGAGCTACGGCGGGCGCTCGGCAATGAAGGCGCCGCGTCAACCTCCATCATCGTTGGCGGGGTCATCCCGGCGCAGGATTTCGACGCCCTTCGCGCAGCCGGGGCCGTCGCCATCTTCCCGCCGGGCTCAGTGATCGCCGATTCCGCCATTGCCATGCTCGACGTGATCGGAGATGACAGCGCCGGGAGCGGAAAAGAGCCGGGCGCGCGGTAACGTTGCAACCGGTGCGGCCAGGGCATATTCCGGGGGAAACGCCGTGAGCGAACGCGTCATGCGACAGGTCATGTGGTCTGCCTTGCTTGCAAGCCTGCCGGCCCTCATCCTGCTGATTTCGGGCCTGAACGCCACCGCGCACTGGACGCTCGACCTGGCCTCGCAATTCCTCCTGCCCGCTTTGTCGCTGGCCATCCTCGCGCTCGGACTTGCCGCCATCGCGATCCTGATCGGGGGACCGAAAAGGGTGAACGCTGTCCCTGCCGCGACCATGGCCGCCATCCTCGCCATTTCAGGCCCCGGAATGGCGGGGACGGGCCCGCGCGCTCCCCAGCCCGCCCCTCAAACACCCCTCATCACCGTCTATCAACACAACACTCTGGTGCGAAACCCCGCGCCTGAACGCATCGTTGACGCCATCGAGGCACTCCAGCCCGACGTGATTGCGCTGGTCGAAAGTCATCACCTGACCTTTGATGAGCCGCTCGGCCGCCTCGCAGTCGGCTGGCCTCATGCCTATTTCGACGCGGCCATTCCCGAGGTTCGCACCAGCACGCTGCGCCTCTATTCCCGGTTTCCCCTGCGCGAGGGCCGGGCTGGCCGCGACCGCACCGGCTTTGCCTGGCTGCGCTCCGTCGTCGAAACGCCGGACGGCGACGTCACAATCATGGTTGTCCATCTCACCCGGCCTTGGCCGTTTGACCACCCGCTCGACCAGATGCGCCAGGTCCGGCGGCTTCTGGCCCTGATGGCGGATGTCGAGGGACCGTTCATCCTGATGGGTGATTTCAATTCCGTCCCATGGGGACGTGTCGCCAAGACCATCCGGCGCGAGCATGTGCAGCCGCTCTACACGCTCAACCTCGGGCTGCGCGGCACATGGCCTGCGCGCCTCCTCCCGATCGCCGATGCAGACACGCCGGGCTGGCCGCTGCCGCTCTCAATCCCCATCGACCTGACCTTCCACACGCCCGAAATCGTCATCGGACAAAGCCGGGTTCTGGACGCCTACGGGTCCGACCACCGTGCCATCCTGTTTGATTTTGCCATTGCAAAGGCCCGGTGATGACATGAGTATTTTTCTGCCCCGCGCCGGCGGCTGTCATTGCCGCGCTGTCCGCTTTGAGGTCGACCTGCCGGACGCCTTCGAGGTGGAGGACTGCAACTGCTCCATCTGCGCGATGAGCGGCAATATTCACGTGATCGTCCCGTCCAGCCGCTTCCGCCTCTTGTCCGGCGCCGACAAGCTGACCGAATACCGGTTCAACACCGGCAATGCGCGCCATCGCTTCTGCCAGACCTGCGGCGTGAAGAGTTTCTACATCCCGCGCTCCAACCCGGATGGCTACGCCGTGACGTGGCGCTGCCTCGACGACTGGGACGCGCTCGACGTCACCATCAACCGCTTTGACGGACAAAACTGGGAGGCCAACGCCGCCGCCCTCGCGCACAAGTCAAAAGGGTAAGGACGAGGACGAGGACGTCAGCGGTCGCGGATGAATTTGGCCATCCCGAAAAAGCCGGCCAGCAAGGATCCGAGGCCGCCGAGGATCATGAACACCGGGTTGGCCTCACGCGCTGCGGTGATCACCTGCTGCACCGCCGAAACCTCCACCTGCACGGTATTGGTGTAGGTGCGCACCGGCAGCGTGTCGTCATTGACCAGCGCATAAACCACCATCTCCAGATCCTGTGTCCCGCTATCAAGCGCCGTCACCTCCCAGCGCCATGTATTGGCCTCAAGCGGTGAAAGCGTCTGGCGTTCGGGACTGCGGGGAATGATGTCGAAGCCCGACCCGACGAGATTGGCCATCACCCGGTCCGAGACCTTCGCCTCCCCCTCGGTGACATCCCCTCGCCCCGGAAGCGCCCCGGCAGCGCTCACCGCGCCCGTGGCATCAATCGCAAGCGTCACGTCGAACACCCGCCCGAGCCGCGCATTGGCGGGCGTCTCAAAGGCGATCGGAACAGAACGCAGCTGGCTGACAATGCGGTCAGCCATCGTTGTCGCGCTTTCCGGCCGGATGATCATTTCGTCTTCTGGCGCGCCGCCGCTGCGCGAATCGAGGCCGAGACTGCGCGAACCTCCACCGGCCGACATGCCGACAATCACTTCACCGTCTTCGCCCTCCACCCGCATGTCGCCCTCCGCAGACCTCGGCGCCGGAGCGGGCGCTGGCGCAGCAACGCGCGGCAGCGG
>JBGSUF010000378.1:0-1646 GCA_041736285.1 Hyphomonadaceae bacterium
GCCAGCCGCCGCGTCGATCCCGTCCGCAAGGCCAGCGCTTGCGCGCCCTCCACCTTGGCCAGCCTGAAAGCCGCCTCGGCGATGATGGCAACGTCGCCGCTCTCGGGATTGTCGCCGTCAAACTGCCCGAGCGAGCGGGTATAATCCTCCGCCTGCTCGGTTGCCGCGATGATCCGGCCCATGATGGCCACCGCCGTTGCCGGGTGCCGCCCGACCGCCGTTTCCGCCGACAGCATCACCGCGTCTGCGCCCTGATAGATGGCGGTCGCCACGTCGGAGGCTTCCGCCCGCGTCGGCGCTGCATTGTCGATCATGCTTTCCAGCATCTGCGTCGCCACGATGACCGGCTTGCCCGCCGCCCGCGCCGCCCGGATCAGCCTGCGCTGCAGGATCGGCACCTGTTCGGCGGGGAATTCCACGCCAAGGTCACCCCGCGCCACCATGATGCCGCCTGCCACCGCAACGATGGCTTCCAGATTGTCGATGGCCGCCGGCTTTTCCAGCTTGGCGATCAGCGGCGCCTTGTTGGTGATGAGCGCCAGCGCCTCCTCGACATCCTCGGCCGTCTGCACGAACGACAACGCCACCAGATCGACATTGATCGACATGGCAAAAGCGAGGTCTTCGCGGTCCTTGTCCGTCAGCGCCCGCACCGGCAGCGCCTTGCCGCGCACGGTGAAGCCCTTCTTGTCGGACAATTCTCCCGGAAAGGGCGAGCGCACGCGCGGACGATCACCCGCCGCGATCACTTCAAGGCGCAAAAGGCCGTCATTGCAGAGAATCTCGTCGCCAATTTCGAGCACGGCGAGGATTTCCGGATGCGGCACCGGGATGGTGTCGGGCAGGTCGGTCGTCTCCCCCGCCACCAGATCGGCCTCACCATTGAAGGCGAATTTGATCTTGCCGCCCGGAAAGCTGCCAACGCGCACTTTCGGGCCCTGCAGGTCCGCCAGCACGGCGAGCGGCCGCCCGATCACCATTTCCGCCCGGCGCACGGCCTTGCAGGACGCTTCATGCTCGGAATGGGCGCCGTGGCTGAAATTCAGGCGGAACACGTCCACCCCGGCCTCGGCCAGAAGGCGTATCGTTTCGGGGTTGCGGCTGCCCGGCCCGATCGTGGCGACAATCTTGCCCTGACGGTTGCGCAGGCGCGCCATGCGGGAACGCATCATGTCTCGCATCCTTCCTTGCAGGCTTTTCCGGCCTCGATCGTGCGCGCGGTGATGCCGCTCCAGTCCCGGTCGGCGATGTGTTGCGGCCGCGCGATCCACGTCCCGCCCACGGCGATGACGTTCGGCAGGCGAAGGAAACCACTCATATTGGCCTGCGTAACGCCGCCGGTCGGCATAAAGGAAAGGTCTGGAAGCGGCCCATAAAGCCCGGCCAGCATGTCGACGCCGCCAACCGCATTGGCCGGAAACAGCTTCAGGTGCTTCATCCCCATCTCCCGCGCGGTCATCGCCTCGCTCGGCGTGCCGACGCCAGGCATGGCGACCGTCCTGGCCGCTGCCATCGCCTCAAGGAGTTCACGCGTTGCGCCCGGCGAGACGAGGAAATCGGCCCCGCCATCGAGCGCGCGCCGGACATCGTCAGCGCTCAGCACCGTTCCAGCGCCGACCACCATGTCCGGCGCCGCCCGCTTCATC
>JBGSUF010000409.1:0-2287 GCA_041736285.1 Hyphomonadaceae bacterium
CGCCGCAGGTCGCACCGCCAAGGCCGCAGGCTTCGCCCTCAACGGCAAGGCCGGGCGCGGCCGGGCTGACCGTTGGCCCAGCCACGCCCGCGCATGCACTGAGGAACGAAAGCATTGCCGCCGCCAGAACGAACACAAATCCGCGCATGACAATTCCTTCCCCAGAGAGTCCACAAACGGCAGTCCAGCCCGGATTGTTCGGCCAGAATGCCGGTGATGTCAAAGCCTGAGCCGTCTCACTTTGCGTGGAGACGGACAGGCATCTTGGTGAAGGCGTGGGTGAAGCTGTTGGGCAGGCGCGTCGGCTCCTCCATCACTTCGATATGCTCGAAGCGTTTGAAGATCTCCTCCCAGAGGATCCGCAGCTGGAGTTCCGCCAGGCGATTGCCGACGCAGCGATGGATGCCGAAGCCGAAGGAGAGATGACGGCGCACGTTCGGACGGTCGATGATCAGCTTTTCCGGCTGCTCGAACACGGCGTCGTCGCGATTGCCGGAGATGTACCACATCGCGACCTTGTCACCCTTCCGGATGGTCTTGCCGTGCAGTTCATAGTCCTCAAGGGCGGTGCGGCGCATGTGCGCCAGCGGTGTCTGCCAGCGGATGGTTTCAGAGACCATGGACGGGATAAGTTCAGGGTTCGCCTTCAGCTTTTCATACTGGTCAGGGAATTTGTTCAGCCCGAAAACGCTGGCCGTCATGGTCGAACGGGTTGTGTCATTTCCGCCCACGATCAGCAGCAGCAGGTTTCCAAGGAACTCCATCGGCGGCATGTTGCGCGTGTCCTTGCCATGGGCAAGTGCAGAGATGAAGTCGTTCTGCGGCTCGCCCGCGGCGGCCCGCTCGTCCCAGAGATTCTGGAAATACGAGAGGCATTCGAGCAATTCCATCCGCCATTGGTCTTCGCCGCCGGGACAGATTTCGGGATTATCCCGGCCCGTCGTCACGTCCGACCAGCGGGTCAGCTTGCGCCGGTCCTCGAACGGAAAGTCGAACAGCGTCGCCAGCATCATCGTGGTCAACTCGATCGAAACCTGATCCACCCAGTCAAACGCCAGCCCGTCCGTCGGCAGCGCGTCAAGGACGTGCTCGGTCCGCTCGCGGATGAGCTTTTCGTAGGTTTTCAGCGCATCCGGCCCCACGGTCGGCTGCACGGTCTTGCGCTGGACGGTGTGCTTTGGCGGGTCCATGGCGATGAACATCGGCAGCATGAAGTCCTCGTCCATGTCCATCAGCGTGATGCCGCCAAGATGGGCGTCAGAGGAGAAAACCTTGTGATTGGTGTCGATGGTCATGATGTCGTCGAACCGGGTCACGGACCAGTACGGGCCGACATTGCTGTCCGGGCACCAGTGGACCGGGTCTTCGCGGCGCATGCGGGCGAAGAAATCCCACTTTGCATCGCGGCGCCACAATTCCGGGTCGTTTACGTCGAAAGTCGTCAGATCAATGTCTGAGGCCGCCGGAATCGGTGCGCCGTGCTCGATGTGAAAATCGCAGAGCTTGGTGCGGACTTTGGGGGCGGTATCGGTGTCGGCCATGTGTTTCTCCCGGCTGGATGCCCGTCACGCCCGCTTGGACATGAGGCCATTCTGATCGCATTTCAGAAGATTATCACGTCCCGGCGCCAAAAACTATGACGGGGGCGTCACTTTTTTTGACGCCCCCGTAAATCGTGTCAGTATTCGTAGGCCTTGAGGTCGTCCAGCACGATCACGTAGGCCGCATCGGCCAGATCGGTTTCGGCGATCTCGATCTTCAGCGTGCCGCGCACCCAGACCGCCTGGGCAAGGTCTCTGATCGCGACCGGCTCGCTTGTCCGCACAAGGATGGTCTGGTTGGGCGGCGGAGGCGGCGCGTGAATGCAAGCGCCGAAATAGGGCACGAGCAGGAATTCGGTGATCTTCGCGTCCGCGCCATATTCGAACGGCACGGTGTAGCCCGGCAGGCGGATCGCGATGCCGTCGAGTTCCTTCACCGCATTGAACGTCCCGATCTGGGTCGCAATGTCGGACGCCGAGCCCTCGGCCACAGCGCCGCCGGAATAGAGCATCATCATCTGGTCCTGATACATGGCGGCAAGGCGTTCTTCTTCGCCCTCCGGCATCAGTTCCTCCCAGGCCAGTTCTCGGTAGCCGTCGATGATGATCGGCGGCGGCGGGGTCTGGCTGGCGGTCGGCCCGGTCTCGGGCGGTGGAGCGGACGGCTCGGGTATCTTGGAGCCGATCTCGGGCGCGTTCGGATCGGTGTCTGCCGTCGGAAGGTCGGCCGCAGAGGCCGGGGTGCC
>JBGSUF010000410.1:0-2655 GCA_041736285.1 Hyphomonadaceae bacterium
TTCTGGGCCGGGCATGGACGGCGGCGGGCCGGGTCGAGCATGGCGAGAAGCGCGGGCGAACGATCGGCTATCCGACGGCAAATATCCGGCTCGGCGACATGGTCGAGCCGCGCCATGGCATTTATGCCGTGCTGGTGCGGATCGAGGGGGAGAACCAGTGGCGGCCGGGTGTCGCCAATTTCGGTCGCACGCCAACCACAGGCGAGCGCGACCCGCTGATGGAGGCCTTCATCTTCGACTGGAGCGGCGACATTTACGGCCGCTTCATCGAAGTCGCGCTGGTCGCCTTCCTGCGCGATGAGGCGCGGTTCGAGAGCCTTGACGCTCTGGTTGCGCAAATGGACGCCGACACACTGCAGGCGCGCATCATCCTCGAAAAGCTGCAGGAGAATGTGCAGTTACCGGCTTTACCCACGTTACATTTTCGATAGTTTCGACACAGAGTTTCCACAATTGCGATGCAAGTTGGTCTCGTGTGCGGGAATGAAAACTCAGATAGCGAAGCGCTAATTACGGGGATAAGCATGAAAAACGTTCTGAAAACAGCATTGTTGGGTGCGGCAGTGCTCGCGATGGCCGGGCCTGTGGTCGCCCAGACCTCGCAACTGGCTGACGATGGCCGCCTTGTTCGCTCGGTGAATCTTGCCGACCTCAAGGCTCTTGTCGAAAGCGAAGGCCACACGGTGTCCAACGCCACGATGAATGACGGCACGCCCGTGATCATCGCGACAGAAGCGGACTCGGGCCTGACCTTTGGCTTGATGGGCACAGCCTGTGACGGCGAACAAACCGAAGCGGCCAAGTGCAATGGCATCAACATGATCGCCACGTGGGGCGCGACGGACGAGAATTCCGATCCGGCCTTCATCAACGAACTGAACTATTCCAAGGCCGCCGTGTCGGTCTGGACCGGCGGTGATTCGGTTGGCGTGTCGCGCTACCTGATCCTCGATGGCGGCCAGACGATGGAAAACCTGAAGATGAACCTCGGCGTCTTCACGGCGCTGATCAGTGAACTTGCGCCGAACTTCTGATCGGCCGGCCCTTCGGGCTGACATCGCATGAAACGAAGAACGCCGCGTCCTTTTCAAGGATGCGGCGTTCCTTTGTGAGGCGGAGCGCCGGGCGCGGCGAAATCCGCTTTGCACGCGGGCTGAAAACGCTCTAAAGCCAGTGCGGAGCAATCAGGACCGATTGCGCTCGCAGACCCGCGCAGAAAGCGAGGCCCTGAAACAGCAGGCTCACGTGAAGCGAAGAACGGGTGCTTTGGTGGTGGTAGCATGAACAGGTCAGGACGCGGTTTGATGCAGCGAATTACCAGCCCGGCCGTGCGCCAGATCGGCTGAGCTTGCCTCGCCGGGACAGCGCGGCCGGGACGTTCCGCCTCTCCCGCCCCTCATTCGAAAAGACCGGCTCGACACCATGTCAAACACGACCCATGACGACACCACGCGGCGCGACTACAAGGCGACGCTGTTCCTGCCCAACACCGAATTCCCGATGCGCGGTGGCCTGCCGACGGCGGAGCCGGAATGTATCCGCCGCTGGGACGAGATGGGCCTTTATCAGCGCCTGCGCGCGGACGGCAAGGGGGGGCCGCCCTTCGTGCTGCATGACGGGCCACCCTACGCCAACGGGAACATCCATATCGGCACGGCGCTGAACAAGATCGTCAAGGACATCGTCGTCCGCTCCCGGCAGATGACCGGGCATGATGCCGCCTACATCCCCGGCTGGGACTGCCACGGCCTGCCGATCGAGTGGAAGGTGGAGGAGGAATTCCGCGCCCGCAACCGCACCAAGGACGATGTGCCGGGCGATGAGTTCCGTGCCGCCTGCCGGGCCTATGCCGCACGCTGGGTCGAGGTGCAGAAGGCGGAATTCCGCCGGCTCGGCGTCGAGGGAGAATGGGACAATCCCTACCTGACCATGGCGTTCGAGAGCGAGGCGGAAATCGTCTCCGAATTCCTGCGCGTGGCGATGGGCGGCCGGCTGGTGCGCGGCGCAAAGCCCGTGATGTGGAGCCCGGTGGAGCGCACCGCGCTCGCCGAGGCCGAGGTCGAATACCAGGATTATGAAAGCGACACCGTCTGGGTGAAGTTTCCGGTGTGGCTTGCCGGCCATAACGGAGCAAAAAGTAGCGACCTTGTGGGCACATTCGTCGTCATCTGGACGACTACGCCCTGGACCATCCCCGGCAACCGCGCGATCAGCTATTCCTCGCGCATCAGCTATGGTCTCTACGAGGTCACGGCCGCGGCCAATGATTTCGGCCCGCGTCCGGGCGAGAAGCTGATCTTCGCCGACAAGCTGGCCGACGAATCCTTCAAGAAGGCGAAACTCGAATACCGGCGCCTGCGCGACGTGACAGCCGGGGAGCTTGGATCAATCGCATGCAGGCATCCGCTCGATGGCCTGGCGGGCGGCTATACGTTCTCGGTTCCGATGCTTGACGGCGACCATGTCACCGACGATGCAGGCACAGGCTTCGTCCACACGGCGCCCGGCCATGGCCGCGAGGACTTTGACATCTGGATGGACCAGGCCCGCCACAAGGGCGTCGACACGGCGATCCCTTTCGCCGTCGACGATGCCGGCTTTTTCACCAAGGATGCACCCGGCTTCGGCCCGGACCGCGAAGGCGGGCCCGCGCGC
>JBGSUF010000018.1:0-2973 GCA_041736285.1 Hyphomonadaceae bacterium
CAGTCGCCCGCAAGGCTGGCGCAGGCATGGCGCATGCTGCTGACCGGCTATCAGGATGCGCAAAACGCGCCGGATGTGGTGACAGCGGTGGAGATGACGGTGCTCCGGCTGGCAGCGACGGCAAGCCTGCCGTCGCCGGAGGATGCCGCGCGGCTGCTCTATCAGGGCGGCGGAGAGGCCGATCATGGCGGCGGTCCAAGGGGGGGCGATAGCGCCGGAGACCGGGGCGATGAAGGGCCGAGCAGTCTGGCGGACATTGTTTCCATCCTGGAGGCGCGGCGGGAGGCGGCGCTTCTCTATGATGTGGAAAACTTTCTTCGGGTCGAGCGTGTCGGGACCGGCCGGGTGCTGGCGGAGCTAGCCGACGGCGCGCCGATTGATCTGATGCGGCGGCTGGCGGACTTCCTCGAAGGCGAGACGGGGGAAGTCTGGCGGGTCGAACCGGCGCAGGCCCCTTCGGCGTCACTGCGCGAACAGGCCGATCGCGCGCGGGCCGAAAAAGTCGCGGGCGCGGCAAGTGATCCGTTCGTCGCGCAGTTGCTGTCAGCTTTTGACGGCGCGGAAATCGTCGAAGTGCGCCTGCCCGGCGAGGACGGGGTTGAAGTCGAAGGCGGCCAAAGCAATGTGATTGAGCTGGACGGACGGCGCCGCAAGTCCGCCTGACGATCACCCTGCCGACCGGCGGGCAGAAACAAAGCAGACCGACAGGATGCAAGGGAGCCGACATGACCGACCTCAGCAAGATTCTTCAGCAGGCGCAGGAGATGCAGGCCAGGATGGCCGAGACGCAGGCGCGGCTGGAGGCGATCGAGTGCGAAGGGCAGTCGGGCGCAGGGCTTGTCCGGGTGACACTGCGCGGCAAGGGCGAAATGACGGCGGTTCGCATTGATCCGTCGCTGCTGGGCGATGAGGCCGAGATCGTCGAGGATCTCCTCAAGGCCGCGCACGCCGATGCTCGTCGCCAGCTCGACGATGCGACCGAGAAAGCGCTGAAAGAGGCGACGGCCGGGTTTGGCGGCATGTTGCCCGGCTTCAAGATGCCGTTTTGAGGTCGCCAGTCCCTCTTTCGGGGGGGGCGGCTTGCATTGTGATCAGATGAACCAGAACTCTCCCATCGGGCCGGAAATCCAGCGCATGATCGACCTCATGGCGCGTCTGCCGGGCTTTGGTCCGCGTTCGGCGCGCCGGGCCGTGCTCCAGCTCCTGAAGAAGCGCGACACTTTGCTGTTGCCGCTCGCCGAGGCGCTGGAGGCGGCGGGACGCAAGATTGTGACATGTCCGGTGTGCGGGAATTTCGACACGGTGAGCCCATGTTCGGTGTGCGCGCTGCCGGGACGCGATGATGGGCTTATCTGTGTCGTGGAGGATGTTGCGGGGCTGTGGGCGATGGAGCGCGCGCGGGCTTTCAGCGGGCGATATCATGTGCTGGGCGGGGTGCTGTCGGCGATTGACGGCGTCGGGCCGGACGAACTGACCATCGGGCGGCTGATCGAGCGGGTTTCGGACGGGGCCGTTCGGGAGGTGGTGATCGCGCTGGACGCGACGACCGACGGTCAGACGACAGCGGCCTATGTCGCTGACCGGCTGGCCGGGAGCGGGGCGGAGGTGACGCGGCTGGCGCACGGTGTCCCGGTTGGCGGGGATATTGACCACCTTGATGACGGGACGCTGGCCACGGCGCTGAGGCTGCGCCGGGCGGTGGTTTAAGACGGCGGGGATGAGACGGCAGGGATGGGATGGCGGCCTGGCCGCTGGTCGGGGCGCTGTGTGTGCGGGTGGGAACACCCCGACCAGTGGCAGCCGCTTGCGCGGAGCCCGTTATTGAGCTGGCCCATGTCTAGGCCGGTGCGCGGGGCGTCACATCACCCCGCGGGGGGAAAACTCACTCGGCGACAACTCTGTAGAGGCCGCTGTCGAGCTCCTTGGTGACAACGTAGAGATAGCCGTCATTGCCCTGCACGACATCGCGGATCGGGCGGGCGACATCGGTGAGGAGATCCTCGCGGCCGACAACTTCACCATCCTCAAGGTCGATACGGACGAGCTTGAGTCCTTCCGGACCCTCCATCGCCCCAACGAACAGATCACCCTTCCATTCCGGGTAGACGTCGCTGGTCAGCATTGTGAGGCCGGCGGGGGCGATGGACGGCACCCATTTCACCATCGGCTGTTCCATGCCCTCGCGGCTGGTCTCGCGCGTGATGATCGAGCCGTCATAATTGATGCCATAGGTGATGACGGGCCAGCCATAATTGGCGCCCGGGCGGATGCGGTTCAGTTCGTCGCCGCCCTTGGGGCCGTGCTCGTGCGCCCAGACCGTGCCGGTGGCGGCATCGACATAAAGCCCCTGAATGTTGCGGTGGCCGTAGGACCAGACGGCCGGGGCCTCACCATCGGCGAAGGGATTGTCGGCGGGGATGGAGCCGTCGCGGTTCAGCCGGACGATCTTGCCATGATAGGTGCCGGTGTTCTGGGCCTGGTCCATGTAGCGGAAGCCGTCGCCGAGGGAGACCAGAAGGGTGCCATCCGGGAGAAAGGCGAGGCGGGAGCCATAGTGGAAGGCGGTCGAGCGGTCGGTCGCGCGGAAAATCACCTCGCCGTCTTCGAGCGCGCTGGCGTCGTCGGACAGGCGGGCCTTGTAGACGGCGGTCCGGTTGGCGTCGGCCGTGCCTTCGGAGAAGGACATGTAAACGAGGCGGTTTTCGGCGAAGTCCGGATCGAGGACGAGGCCGAGATAGCCGGCCTGTCGGTCGCCATAGGCTTCCGGCACGCCCGACAGCGGGGCAGCCACCAGCGCGCCATCCCGGATCAGTCGCAGGCCGCCTTCCTTCTCGGTGACGAGCACGCCTTCATCGCCGGGCAGGAAGGCGATGCCCCACGGGCTTTCCAGTCCCTCGGCAACCGGCTCAAGACGGAGCGTCTGGCCGGAGGGGCGCTGCGTTTCGGTCTGGGCGGAAGGTGCGCCGGTCGCGC
>JBGSUF010000024.1:0-4222 GCA_041736285.1 Hyphomonadaceae bacterium
GCAGCGGCGGTGGGTGCGTCAAGACCGAGGCTGGCGGCGCTTTGCAGGCCGAGCCGGGCGCGCACACGCTTGCCACCGCTGGAAATGTGTTCGAGGGCAGCCTTGGCCGCCTGTCCGGCGTGCAGCGACAGGAGGGACTGCATGAGATCTTCGACGGCGAGGATGTCAGCGCCGCATTCAGCGTGTGTCGGAACAATAGCAAGCACGATGGTCACCCTCCCTTCAGGCAAAGGCGCGATCAGATCGGCCTGCGCTGACATAAGCTGCGTCAGTGGAAAGGCCCGGCGCTCCCCTCAGGAAAGGAGCGCCGGGGATTTCATCTTCAGACCGAGTGTGCCGACTTGCGGACAGCGATCATGTAGATCAGCACGCCGAAGCCTGCTTTTGCAATGATGTCAGCGGCGGTGTAGCCGACTTCGATCACCGTGAACGCGTCCGGACCAGCCAGATCAATCACGAACGGTGCGAAATACACGATCGGGTAGAAGAACCAGGCCACGACCGTCACGTTGCGGGCGAGGCTGACCAGACCCTTGACGTTTTCCGGCTGGCGCTTGATCGCTTCGCCGAGACCAACATACAGCGAATAGACGATGTAGAGGAACGGAATCATCGACAGGGCGCCCCAGATCAGGCGGGTGTTGTCGATGCCGCCGGAGACTTCGCCCGGATAGCCGAGAGCAACCATCAGCGCGGCAGCGAGGCCGAGCGTCGTGCTCTTGGAAACGGTTTCAGACTGCGTCAGGCGCATCACGAGGATAAGCTCGATCAGCAGCAGCGGAACGGTCAGCAGCCAGTCGACGTAGCGGTAGGCGCGGTTGAATTCCTTGCCCGTTGCCTCGACAACGCCGGAATTGAGTTCCACGGCATGACCGAAGCTCTCGAAGATGCGGAAGTAGTGGTAGAAGGCGATGAAGGTCACGAGACCCGTGATCGCCAGGGCCGTCTTGTACTCGCTGGAAACCTGCGAACGGCCCAGCCAGAAAAATATCGTTGCGGCGGCGAAGGTCGCCGTACCGAACGAGAATGCGTTGTACACCAGAGAATATTGATCTGGTGAAAGACTGTTCAGTATGTCCTGCATTGGTCGCTCCTCAATTCCATCAGCCGGATTTCCGGTGTAACGATCGTAGCGTTTTCAACAAGAATGGCGAGCGGCAAAATTAGGTTGCAACGCAGCAATTATTCGACGCCGCACAATCAGGGCGATTATAGAATTTGTTCCATGCGTCCAGGAATTGTTCTTTCAGGTTCTTTAGTACGCAAATGCTGAATACGGCGAGCCGAGCCGAACTACATTGCAATGCAATAAATTTTTTTGAATTTTTGTTCATTCCAAGCGTCAGTGGCGGCTGTCGAGTCGAAGTCGGCACGGCGCACGGGGCCGGGTTCAGCCTGCACCGGGGGCCGCGCCGTGATGCGCAAGCCGAAGTCGGCCTGCGTCAGATGATTCCCGACTCGATCGCGCGCATGACGATGTCTGTACGATTGCGAGCGAGCAACTTGGCCGACAACGAACGCAGGTGGAGCTTGACCGTGGTCTCCGCCACGTTGAGGAGGCGGGCGATCTCCTTGTTGGAACTGCCCTGCTTGAGTTGGCGGAGCACTTCTTCCTCGCGCGGGGAAAGTCGGGCGACCGTGGCACCGGAGGCGGGTGCGTCGCGTCGCATCATCATGTCGGCGGGCAAGTAGGTGTCACCGCCGGCAACCAGGCGGACGGCGTTGATCAGCGACCGCCCGGCCAGTGTCTTCGGCACAAAGCCGCGTAAGCCGAGGTCCATCGCTGCACGCACATCGCCGCTCGACGCGGTGCCGGACATCAACAGCACAGGCGTGTCACCGGCGCGGTTGAGGATGCGCTGCAGGCCGATCATCCCCTCCATGCCGGGCATGCGCAGGTCGGTAATGACGATGTCGAAGGAGCGATTCGACGAGAGCGCGGCGATGACGCCTTCATGGTCATCGCATGAGGTGATGCGAATGGCGGCGTCCGCCTGCATGAGAAGGGCGGCGATGGCGTCACGAACAAGGAAGTGATCGTCGGCGAGAAGGATGTCCATGGATGGGCGCTCAGTTAAAGGGATCAGGCCGGGACGCAGAAATCGAGGCGGAAGCGCGTGCCAAGTCCGACGACGCTTTCGACATGAGCGGTGACGCCGCCAAAGTCGGTCAGGGCGCGCACCGACAACAGGCCGAGGCCGGAGCCGGCAAAGCGCTCGCGCGTCGTTTCAAACGCATCGAACACGCGGGTCAGGCGGTCTGGCGGAATGCCGGGGCCGGTATCGGTGATTTCGAGGATCCAGCGCTCCAGCCCGCAGCTTTCGCCGAAATGCGTTTTGGCGGCGGCGAGGTCCAGCGGCGGGGAGGGTGTGCGAGCGAGGCGGATGGTGAGGTGGCCACCATCGGACATGGCGTGGAAGGCGTTCTTCAGGAGGTTGAACAGGCAACGCGAGATCAGCACCTGATTGCTGTGCACGTGCGCGGTCTCGGGCAGGTCGAGGCGCAGAGCAATCCGCGCAGGCATGATGGCGCGGGCGATGCCGACGCTGGTTCGGACGATTTTGGCGAGATCGAGTTCATCCCGGGTCAGGCAGTCGCCGCGCCGCTCGGTGTCGAGCGCGCGAATGATGCCGGCGGCTTCTTCGGCTGCGGCAGTGATGTTGGCAATGTACTGGGCTTGCGGGGTGCCGGGGGGCGTGGTGGCGGCGAGCAGGCTCGAAAAGCTCGAGACGACGCCGAGCAGGTTGTTGAAATCGTGCGCGACGGCGTTGGCGATCACGAAGAGGGCGGCCTTGTGCTCGGCATTGTGCAGCCGGGTTTCGAGACGGCTGGCCTTGGCGGCGCGCTGGCGCTGGTCGGTGATGTCGCGTGTGGTGCAGAGCAGCCCGCCATCCGGCAGGGCGGTCAGCATCACGTCCTGCAGGATGAGTTCACCGCTGCGCGTGCGGCCATGTGCTTCGCCGCGCCATTCGCCGCTGGCCATCGTTACGGGCAGGGCTTCGCGCGACAGTCGTTCGGCTTCCTCGCTATCGTAGAAGATCGACCATGGCTTGCCGATCAGTTCCGACGGGCGATAGCCGAACATCTGTGCGTGGGCGGAATTGAGGTAGTTGAAGTGGCCGGTCGCATCCGTGGTGGCGATACCGTCTTGCGCACGGGCCATGGCGAGGTTCAGGCGATCGATCTCGGTCCGGGTCTGGTCGACCTGCTCGGCGAGCGCGCGGCAGGCGGCTTCGGCGCGGGTCCGGGCGAGGCGTTCGGCGTCAAGGCGGTCACGCAGGCGGGGCTCTGCGCCAAAGTTCAGCAGTGCGCTTGGGCCGGGATCGGTCAGTGCCATGTGGAATTTACTCCCCTGCATAAGGGGGAAACGATACACGCAGTCTGCTATCGGACGGCGAATTTGAGGAATGGAATTTCCCGCAAATTGCGCACCCGGCGCTCGCGCTTCATTTGCCTTGCAGCGTCAGGTCGATGCCGGAGACGATGGGGTCGGCGCGGGTCAGGCGGATGTCGGCCGTCGGGGCTGCCGCGCTGATGGCAGCGGCGTCTTCGGCGGCGATCGTGATGGTCACGTCACCGACGGGCAGGCCGGACAGGTAGAAATAGCCGTCATATTCCGTGCGTCCGCTGGCGATGAGGCGGCCATCCTTCGCGCGGGCTTCCACGGTGACGCCGGAAATGGCGATGGCGGGACGGTCGCCGCGCTTCAGGGTGACATTGCCTTCCGCTTCGCCGGTCATGACGACGGGGACGGGGATGGTAACCACGTCTCCGGCGCGCGGGCGGACGCGGACACCCGGCTCTGCAGCGGCAAGGAAGGGATCGGACAGGCTCGACGCCTTCAGGATGATCTCCGTCGGGCTGCCCGGTGGCAGGGAGCCGATGACGACGCGGCCATCCGGACCGGTGACCTCCGAGCGCAGGCTGCTGGAGACCATGAAGCCGGCTTCGGCAATCGGCTGGTCGATGGCGGGGTCATAGAGGCCGTTGGCGTCAATATCCTCGAAGACAAAGGGCGCGACACTGCCCGAGCGGCTGAGACCCGGACGACCAAGGGCGTAATCGTGGCCAGTGCCGCCGGCGCGCGGTGTGCTGGCGATTGAAAAGGCGAGACGCAGGCCGACACTCCAGGCGCCGTCGCTGGAGAGGCTGGTCGTGCCGCCAAGGCTTGCGCCGCGAAAGGGCTGTGACCAGCTGGCGGAGACGAGGTCGCGCCGCGCCG
>JBGSUF010000072.1:0-7677 GCA_041736285.1 Hyphomonadaceae bacterium
ACCATGTCCGGCGCCGCCCGCTTCATCTCGGCAATCGCCGCAAGGCCCGCAGGCGTGCGCAGCGTCATCTCCGCAACGCAGATGCCCCCCGCCGCCAGAGCCTCGGCCAGCGGAGCCGCATCCTCCACCCGTTCGACGCTCAGCACCGGCACGATCGGACATTCAGCCAGTTTCAGCAGCAGCAATCCCAGATCCATTCCGCCCTCCCTGGACGCTATGACAGCGCAATCAACGCCCGTTATGCGCCGGGTTTCCCGTTTCGCGCAAGTCGCTCAGCCGCCGAGCGCATAAGGCACGGTCAGTGTCACAAGCCCGGTGATGATGACGATGGCCAGAAAATTCAGCCGTATGCCCGCCAGCGCCATCTGCGGCAGGCTGACCCGCCCGGACGCGAAGATCACGGCATTCGGCCCTGTCGCCATCGGCAGCATGAACGCGCAACTCGCCGCCATCGCCAGCGCCGCCGCCATCTGGTCAAGCGGCAAATCTCCCGTCATCGCGAGCGCGCCAAGCACCGGCATCAACGCAGAGGCCGTCGCCACATTGCTCGTCACCTCCGTCAGAAACAGCACCGCCGCGACAATCGCCAGCAACACCAGAACCAGCGGCAGCCCCGCGATCGGCGACAGGCTGGAGCCGATCCACAGCCCGAGACCCGTCACATTGATCGCATTGGCCAGCGACAGCCCGCCGCCAAACAGCAGAATCACGCCCCAAGGGATCCGTTCCGCCGTCTCCCAGTCGAGCAGCGGCGTGCGCGGCCCGTCCCTCAACCCGGAAGGGATCAGGAAGGCCAGCACCACGCCGAGAATGGCGATCATCCCATCCTGTAGCCCCTCAAACGGCCTTGTCCCGGCAATTTCGAGCCCGTTCAGCGGTTCACGCACGATCCATAGCCCGGCCACCAGCGCAAACAGCGCCATCGTGCGCACCTCCGGCGCCGTCACCGGTCCGAGCGCCAGAAGGTGACGCCGCGCGACCGCCTGCCCGGCCGCCCCGTCCGCCTGCGGAAACTTGAACGCCCAGCGTGTCAGCACAAACCACGCCGCCGGCAGCATCACCAGCACGACCGGCACGCCGATCATCATCCACTGGGGAAAACTGATCGAGCGTCCGGTCTGCGCAACCAGCCCGTTGATGACAATGAGATTCGTCGGCGTTCCGACCGGCGTGCCCAGCCCGCCGATGGAACACGACCAGGCAATCGCCAGCAGCAGCGCCACGGTGAACGACCCGGCCGCCGCACCCTCACCCTCCCGTGTGCCCGCGACCGCCGCGGCCACCGACAGGGCAATCGGCGTCATCATGATCGCCGTCGCCGAATTGGAAATCCACATCGACAACAGCGCGCACGCCGCCATGAACCCGGCCAGGATCACGCTCGGCCGCGACCCCACACGCGACACAATGCCCAGCGCGATCCGCGCATGCAGGTTCCAGCGCTCGATCACCTTGGCAACGATCAGCCCGCCCATCAGCAGAACAACGATGGAATCCATGTAGAAAGCGGCGGCCTGTCGCAATGTCAGGTCCGTGGCGAGCGGCAGCACGATCAGCGGCAGGAGTGACGTGACCGGGATGGGCACCGCCTCGCTTACCCACCACACGGCCATCAGGACCAGCAGCGCGAGCACCATCCATGCCGCCTGCGCCCCCGTTTCGCCCGGTGTGTAGCCCGCCAGGGCCGCCGGCGGACCGATGAGAAGTATCAACAGCGCCAGAAGCGGCCCGGTCCAAAGCCCGATCCGCGCCCGCAGGTTTCGTCCGCCGCCTGTTGCATCAGCCGCCATGACGAGACGCTAAAGCGTTTCACCCGCTGGAGAAAGCCCGGATTGACCCTGCCCCGCGCCTGAAACACCGGTCAGCCAGTTCGCTTCAGCAGGCCGCTGCCTCAGAAGACGCCGAGAAACTTGCGTCGCTGGCCCTCTGGCTGGATGTCGAGCGAAGCACCTTGCCCGGTCACCAGAACATAAGCGTCGGCATACCAGTCGCTGCGCGGATGGTTGTAGCCGAGAACCGCGGCGGCTTCGCGCGCCTCCTCGACGAGGCCGAGCGTCAGATAGCTCTCGACCATGCGATAGAGCGCCTCGGGCGCGTGGCTGGTCGTGCTGTACTCGGTCACCACCGTGCGGAAGCGGTTGATCGCCGCCAGCGCCTGATTGTTGCGCAGATACCAGCGCCCGATGGCCAGTTCCTTGCCCGCCAGCTGGTCATTGACCATGTCCAGCTTCAACTGCGCATCCTTGGCATAGTCGCTGTCCGGATGGCCCCGGATGACGTCCAGCAGGGCGGTCTTGGCGAATTCGGTCGTGCCCTGATCGCGGCCGACATCGACAATCTGCTCGAAATAGGAAATCGCAATGAGGTAGTTGGCATAGGCCGTTTCGTCATTGCCGGGATGAAGGTCGATATAGCGACGGGCTGCAAGGATCGCCTCGTCATACCGGCGGGCCTCGTAGGAGGTGTAGGCCGTCATCAGCTGCGAGCGTGACGCCCATTCCGAATAGGGATGCTGGCGCTCGACCTCGTTGAAATACAAGATGGCGTCATCATACCGGCCACGCTCCATGGCGCTCGTTCCGGTCAGGTAGAGCTGTTCGACCGGGCGTTCCACATAGGCAAGGTCCTGGTTGCGCTTGGCTGTCTGGCAGGCGGTCAGCACGCCGGTGCCCGCGAGCATGAGGGCGATCAGTCTGGTCTGGCGTTCCATCGGCGTTTCCTGATTTGAGCGGCGCAGGCTGCGCGTGTCCCGGCGCGGCCCTTGATTGGCCTGACACCGTATTCCTGTCACCTGCTATATCAAGCCTGTTGTCTGCGGCCAAGCAAGCTGGCGCACATGAAACCCGTGACAGGTATCTGGCCCTTGCGAGATTGCCGCGCCGATCAATCGCCATACTTCCTCTCCCGGCAGACGATATCTCAACCGGTGAAATCATGCAGGTGACAACGCGCGACGCGCTATCGACAACTGAAATTGACCGTCACGTCGGCGAACGTATCCGCCAGCGGCGCGTCCTTCTCGGCTACACGCAGGAGCAGCTCGCCAGCGTGCTCGACATTTCCTATCAGCAAATCCAGAAATATGAGACCGGGGCCAACCGCGTCAGCGCCGGACGGCTTTTCCAGATTGCGCGCCATCTCGGCGTGTCCACCGGCAGTTTCTTCGAGCGACTTGAAAACGGGCTGACCGCGGTCACAACCGATCAGGCGCCCGAAGCCTCCGACCGTCAGGTTATCGAACTTGTCCGGCAATTTCAGTCCATCACCGATGCGGACGTCCGGTCGGCCGTGTTGGCTCTGGCCAGATCGCTCAACCGCAATGGCCGCGATATCGACGCCGCCGATATCTGCATGGAGGAGATTGACGCAGGCAAAGGCATGGCCGACTGAGCGGTCAAAGCCTTCCCGCTCGCTTACTCGGCCGCCTGAATGGCCGGAACATGCGCCTCGCGAGCACGCTCATTCCCGGCAACTTCCCAGCACCAGGCTTGTGGGGACTCAAGCAGCTTGCGCACCAGCGCATTGTTCAGGGCATGGCCGGGCATGTCAGCTTCGTAGTGACCCGCGACCGGCCCGCCCGCCAGCGACAGATCACCGACCGCGTCCAGCACTTTGTGGCGCACAAACTCATCATGCGAGCGCAGCCCTTCAGGGTTCATGATGCCGTCGTCATCGACCACGATCGCATTGTCCAGAGACCCGCCGAGAGCCAAGCCGCGTGCGCGCAGATAATCCACCTCATGCAGGAAGCCGAAGGTGCGCGCGAAGGCGATCTCCCGGGCGAACACACCGGGCGCGAACCGCAGCGCCACGGTCTGCACGCCGATCACCGGATTTTCAAAGTCGATCCGCGCCTTCATGGACAGATAACGACCGGCGCTGGGAGACAGCTTCGCCCATTTGCGCCCCTGACGGACCTCGATGGTTTCGAGCACCCGGATGCGGCGACGCGGACGTGAGAGGCTGACAATGCCCGCCTCCCGCACAAGTTCGCAGAACACGGCCGACGATCCGTCCATGATCGGCACTTCCGGCCCGTCAATCTCGATGAGCGCGTTGTCAATCTCCAGACCGGCGAGCGCCGCCAGCAGGTGCTCGACGGTCGAAACGCTCGCTCCGGCAGCGTTTTCCAGCCGGGTCTCCAGCGTCACATCGGTGACGAGATCACCGCGCGCCGGAATGGTAATGTCGTTGAGCGCCAGATCGGTACGCGCAAAGGCGATGCCATGACCTGCGGCAGCGGGCTTCAGCGTCAGCGAGGCCCGGCGACCGGAATGAACCCCGACGCCTGCACAACGCACCACCTGTCCGAGAGTTGTCTGAAGTTCCATCACTACCTCTGGCCGGGTAAACCCCGCCTGCACGCCACCTGATAAACCCGCTGGCAAAGTCTCCTCCGGGGTAAACTGCGCCACCCGCGAAGACTTCTGATTGCCGTCAGTCCGCCCATTCCTGCCGGCTCCCCCAGACATCGTCCTCGGAAACCCGCCTTCATCATGGTAAAAAGCGCCGCGACGCCGTTACATCAACACACGCTTTGTTTCGCCCTGTTACCCGCCCACCGTGATGACCATTTTTCCTTGTGTTTTCATGAACATAAATCGTTACTGCCCCGCTGCGACGATGCACAGCGGGGCAGTGTGACTTCATAAGTGTCCGGATGAATTGAACGCTCGCAGCAGGATGATTTCCGCAATCACCCTCAGTGGTTTGCAGACCGCCGCAGGAAGGCCGGAATTTCAAGGTCGTCCTCGTCGAACGGGGCCAGTCCCGACTGGTCCTCGGACTTGCTGACGATCGGCTCACGCGGTCGAACCGGCCCGGCATCGCCCGCAGAGCCGACAGGCTCGTCATTGTGCCGCCCGAACAGCTTCGCAAAACCGTCCAGCTGTCGTTCGGCATCGCTGGCATGACCTGCCGGTGCGCCCGTTTGCGGCGCTGCCGGGGCGGCGGTGCGGCCACCCAGAACCATGTCCATCGGGACACGCTCGCCATTGCTGCGGCCCGGAATATGCGCCGGCGGCAACTCGCGGCCGTTGAAGTCCGGACGCGTGTCGGCGATGGCCGGTTCGTGCGCGAACTCGTCATCGGCGTCAAACACGGCGTGTTCCGGCGCATGATTGATGACGTTCGGGCGAACGATGGAGACGCCCGGCATGAAGCTGCGCGTGTTGTACTCCGGCATCGCCTCGGGGAGAGGCAGTTCCTGACCGTCGGCGCGGACAAGGCCCGTGGCCACGACCGAGACGCGGATTTTGCCGTCCAGTTCGGTGTCGAAGGTCGAGCCGAGAATGATCTCGGCATTCGGGTCGATTTCCTTGCGGATCTCGTTGGTCGCCTCATCCACCTCAAACAGGGTGATATCGTATCCCCCGGTGATGTTGATCAGCACGGAACGCGCGCCGCTCATCGACACATCGCCGAGCAACGGATTGGAGATTGCCGCGCGCGCCGCTTCAAGGGCGCGGTTTTCGCCGCTGGCCTCTCCCGTTCCCATCATCGCCGCGCCGCCATTCTGCATGATGGTGCGCACGTCTGCGAAGTCGAGATTGATCAGGCCGGGCATGACCATCAGGTCGGTGACGCCGCGCACGCCGGCGTGCAGCACCTCGTCGGCCATCTGGAAGGCGGCCGAGATCGGCGTCTTCTCATTGGTGACAAGGAAGAGGTTCTGGTTCGGAACAATGATCAGCGTATCGACGCAAGGGCGCAGTTCCTCGATGCCGCGTTCAGCCGCCGCCATCCGGCGCGGGCCCTCAAAGCCGAAAGGTTTGGTCACGACGCCGACCGTCAGAATGCCGCGCTCACGCGCCATCCGGGCGATGACCGGAGCTGCGCCAGTGCCGGTGCCGCCGCCCATGCCCGCCGCAATGAAGACCATGTGCGCGCCATTGAGCAGGCGGTCGATCTCCGGCTCGGACTCCTCGGCCGACATGGCGCCGCGTTCCGGGCGGGCGCCCGCGCCAAGGCCTTGCGTCGTCTGGAGGCCAAGCTGGATGGTGACCGGCGCCTTCGAACGACTGAGCGCCTGCGCGTCAGTGTTGGCCGCAATGAACTCCACCCCCCGCAGGTTGGCCTGGATCATGTTGTCGACAGCGTTACCGCCAGCACCGCCGACGCCGAAAACGAGAATTCTGGGTTGAAGTTCGTGCATGATGATACGCCTTGTACTCTCTACGCTGCCCGGTTCCGCTCCGCAAGAATTGCGCCATTCAACTTAAATGAGCGTTAAGCTGGCGGTTGTTTTCCCGCGTGCAGGTCGAATGCTGCCCGAAAAGTCAATATTCCACGATTGTCAGGGAATTTTGACAAGACGATCCGTTCCTAGAAGTTTTCCCGGAACCATCCATATGCGCGCGAGACGACGCCACCGCCGTCTTGTGAACCTTTTTTCCCTTGTGCAGCCCTGCCCCGGCCTGCGTCAGGAAGCCCTGCTATTGGGTATGTTAGCAGACCCGCGGCTGTGGAAAAGGCCGGATGTGCAAAAGTTTCCCCCAATTTGTCAGCCAGAACCGGCCGCGCGAGCCGAACCGGGCGAGACAGAACGCGCTGTGCCGTCTCCTTGATGCCCGGCAGCTGGCTGGCACCGCCAGTCAGAACGACCCGTCTCGGCAATACACCGCGCAATGAACACGCCGAAAGCGCGCGGTTGCAGTGCTCGAAAATCTCCTCGATGCGCGGGGCGATCACGCGCGTCAGTTCACCCCGCGTGATCCGCGAAAGCTCAAGGCGGCCATCATCGCCGAGCAGCGGACAGTCGATCATTTCACCGGCCGCGGAGGCGTTCTTCACGGCGCTGCCATGGACGGTCTTCATGCGCTCGGCAGCGGCAACGGTGGTGCCCAGCCCCTGCGCAATGTCGCGCGTCACATGCCCGCCGCCGACCGGAATGCCCGAAAACCATGCCGGGACACCGTTGATGAAGGCTGAAATCGCCGTCACGCCGGATCCCATGTCGATGCAGATTGCGCCGTTTTCGCGCTCATCTGCCACCAGCGCGCCCAGGCCGCTCGCACTCGCCGATGGCACGATGGCCGCAACATTCAGGTGAGCGCGGCTGATGCACTGCCGCAGGTTGCGCACCACAATGTTCGGCGCATGCACCACATTGATCAGCACGCCGAGGCGCGTTGCGATCATCCCGACCGGATCTCGAACCCCTTCGGCATTCTCCAGCGCAAACGCGATCGGCGTGGCCGCCAGCACGACCTCTCCGTCGCCGACGCCGTTCAGGCTGTCAAAGCCCGCCATCGCTTCGGCCATCACGCGGCGCACGTCGCGCGGCGTCACCTCACGCCCGCCAATCTCCGCTTCCCCGCGCACCAGCCTTGCCGAAACCTGCGGCGCGCTGATGCCGACAATCACATCGCTGATGCTCTCGCCCGCTTGCCGTTCGGCCTGTTCGACCGCCAGCCGGATCGCCCGCTCCAGCGCGTCCATGTCGGTGATGGAGCCGGCCTCGAACCCGCGCGAGGACTGGTGCCCGCCGCCCGCAAGCCGCAGGGACAGGGGGTCGTCCTCGTCAAACCGCGCAATCAGGCAGCCGATTTTCGAGCAGCCAATGTCGAGCGCTGCCAGCAGATTGCCGCTGCGGCCCGTTTTCAGGCCCGTCATGATCGGCATTGCACGGGCTGCGCGTTCCGCCATCAGCCTTCACCCGCCGGCACGGCCCGGGCC
>JBGSUF010000295.1:0-8951 GCA_041736285.1 Hyphomonadaceae bacterium
GCCTGTCCGGTCCGGCCCGCCTGCATGACCTCTTCATCGCGCATGAGGGCCTCTCCCCCGGTGAGGCCAAGTCCGGTGGCACCGGCGCAACGCTCCTCATCGGCCGCGCGCCAACGCCTTTTGGCACCGGCATCTTCCTCACCTCGCCGCGCGGACTGGTCGGGCTCGGCTTTGCCGATGATAACCCGCGCACAAAGGACGGGTTTGAACACCCGGGATACAGCGAGGCGGCGGTCTTCGCCGATCTTCGCGGGCGATATCCCAGCGCAGACATTCGCCGCGACGATGGCGAGGCCGCCCGCTATAGCGCGATGATTTTCGAGCATGCCGAGCCGGTTCCGGTCGCCATCTATGGCACGCCATTCCGCCGGCAGGTCTGGCGCGCACTTCTGGCCAGTCCGCCCGGCGAGACGCGCACCTATGGCTGGGTCGCGACCGAAGCCGGCAACCCGAAAGCGGCCCGCGCTGTCGGCGCTGCCGTGGGCGCAAATCCGATTGCGTGGTGCATTCCCTGCCACAGGGCCTTGGCGAGCGATGCAAGGCTTCATAACTACCACTGGGGCGTGGCGCGAAAGCGGGCCATGCTCGTCCTGGAGGCGGCGGCGCACTGATGTTCCGCTGCCCTGCCACCCAGCAGCGCCGGAAAGCATGTCCATGACCATCACCTTCTTCGCCGTCGGCCTTTGCGCACTCATCCTCGTGTCGGCAGGTTTTCTGAAGGCCCGCCGCAGCCTGGCCGCCGAAGCGGCCCGCGCCTACGCCGTCCGGAGCGCCGAAAACACGCTCCCTCAGGGCGCAGACGAGGCCAGCTTTCGCGCCGCATGGGAGCGCGCGCACGCGCCGCGAAGCCTCGGTTACGGCGCTGTGGCCCTTGGCGCGCTCATTGTCGGCATCCCGGTCCTCCTGACAGCGATCACCGCGCTATGGAACTGGGCATGGGTGACTTTCCAGCTTCCCGAAGCTGTCGAGCCCGGCTCGATCATACAGGGCTTTTTTACTGCTGTTTTCGTCGTCGCCGGGCTCGTCGGCCTTGTCGCCTGGCCGCTGGCCTTGCGATACCATACCCGCCGCCCCTCACGTTTCGAGCGAGAGCTTGAGGCCGAACTCGCCAACCGCGCGCAAGCGCACTCCACCGGAAGCTGAACCCATGTCCATTGCCTACCTTCACACAATGGTGCGCGTCACCGACATCGACGCGTCCCTCGCCTTTTACCGAGACGGCCTCGGCCTGACGGAAGTGCGCCGCAAGGTCAGCGAGAAGGGCCGGTTCACGCTCGTCTTCCTCGCCGCGCAGGATGACGTCGACCGCGCGGGCGGACTTGATGAGGATGGCCCGCTGCCCGTCGGCCTGCCGATGATCGAACTGACGCACAACTGGGATCCGGAAGACTATTCCGGCGGGCGAAATTTCGGTCACATGGCCTTCCGCGTCGCCGACATCTATGAGACCGTCGACCGGCTCGCCGCGCAGGGTGTGACGATCAACCGCCCGCCGCGCGACGGCCATATGGCCTTCGTCCGGTCACCCGACGGCATTTCCATCGAGCTTCTCCAGCTTGGCGACCAAAAGCCCCCACGCGAACCATGGGCTTCGGCGCCAAATATCGACAGTTGGTGACCGATCCGGCGCGTTCGCCGCCACATTCTCAAACACCGCCAGACTCTCAAACACCGAGCTGACGGAGTTTCAAACGCCGAAACGGGCCGCCACGCGCTCCACCTGAGCGATGTGTGCGGCCTTTTCGTCTTCCGGCATGAAGGCCCCGGCAAAACTGTTGCGGGCGAGCGTCACGATATCGCGCGCGTCCAGGCCCACAGCCCTCGCTGTCGCCCGGTAATTCTCGCCGACATAGCCGCCAAAATAGGCCGGATCGTCGGAATTCATCGTCACCTTCAGGCCAAGGCCGAGCATCCGCTTCATCGGGTGGGCGGCAAGCTCATCAATCACGCACAGCGACAGGTTCGACAGCGGGCACACCGTCAGCACCATGCCATCGGCGACGAGGCGCGCGACCAGCGCATCATCCTCCAGTGACCGGTTGCCATGGTCGATCCGGTCCACGCCCAGACCGTCCAGCGCCTGCCAGACATAGTCCGGCGGCCCCTCTTCGCCGGCATGAGCGACGAGCTTAAGCCCCATCTCACGCGCACGCCGGAACACGCGCGCAAACTTCTCCGGCGGATGGCCCATCTCCGAACTGTCGAGGCCGACACCCGCAATCCTGTCCAGCCATGGCCCGGCCTGCGCCAGCGTTTCGAAGGCTTCCTCCTCGCTCAGATGGCGCAGGAAGCACATGATGAGCCGGGACGAGATGCCATGGCGCTGCGGCGCCTCGTCCAGCGCGGCGAGTATCCCCTCGACCGGCACCGCGAAATCCAGCCCGCGCGCCGTATGCCCCTGCGGATCGAAGAATATTTCCACATGGCGCACGTTGTCGGCCGCCGCCCGCGCCAGATAGGCATCCGTCAGGTCGTGGAAATCCTCCCGCGTCTGCAGGACGCTCATGCCCTGATAGTAGATGTCGAGAAAGTCCTGAAGATTGTTGAAGCTGTAGGCGGCGCGCACCTCCTCGACCGAGGCAAAGGGAATGTCCACACCATTGCGCCTTGCCAGCGCAAACAGCATGTCCGGCTCCAGCGAGCCTTCGATGTGAAGATGCAGTTCGGCCTTGGGAAGGGCGTCGATCAGCGCGTCAATGTCGGCGGCGTCGGCGGTGCCAGTGGTATCAGTGGTGCCAGTGGTGTCAGTGGTGTCGTTGATCATCTTCCTCTCCCCTGCCCTCTCAGGCAAAACGGCCGGCATGGGCAAGCACGCGGGCATAAAAGTCCTGCGAGTCGCGCTGAAAGGCGGCCTTGGTGAACTGCGCCTCATAGGCGAGCGTTCCGCCCGCCACCAGCCGCGCCGCCAGCGCCTTGTCGGTCTTCACTCGCTGCAGCGCCCTGGCCAGCGCGTCGACATCATCCTTGGGGATGAGGAGACCGTTGACCTCGTTCTCGACATAGGCCGCAGGGCCTGCCGCGTCCGCTGCGATAAGCGGCTTGCGGGCGGCCCATGCGTCCACCGTCACCGTGCCGAACGGCTCATAGCGTGACGGGAAGGCCACCATGTCGCACGCCGCAAGCAGGCTCCCCCGATCATTGCGCCAGCCAAGGAAGCGCACCCGGTCGTCAAGGCCGAGCCGCGTGCAATGGGCCTTCAGGTCCACTTCGAGCGGCCCGTCGCCTGCGATCCAGACGTACAGGCCCGGCACCTGCGCCGTGGCATCAAGCAGCGTGTCGAGGCCCTTCTTCCAGTGCAGGCGGGCCAGCGCCAGCGCAACCGGTGCATCGGTCGGCGTGTCGAGCGCTGCGCGGTCGGCGGGCGGCGCACTCTCGAAGTCGGCATAGGTGTGGATGATGACTGAGCGGTCGTCCGCCACCCCCTGCTCGCGGATGTGGCGCAACAAATCCTTCGTCAGCCCGACATGCCAGTCGCAATGGGTGAACCGGGCGAGCTTGTAGTAGCCGCCATACCACGCCACCGAGCGGGCCTTGTGGCGTGCAGGAGCAAACTGCCCTGCCCGGCCCATCCAGTATTCGATCACATCGGGCTGGAAGCCGTCGATGGCGCGGTTCAGCACCGCCATTGTCGGGAACGGCCAGGCCCGGGTGAAGCCGGCAACGCTGGTCCCGATCCCCGCCGCCTTGAAGCGATCCAGCCGGAACGCATTTTCGCCGCGCGTGACGACGTGCTGCTCATGCCCGGCCTCCGCGAGCGCCAGCACCGATTCCAGCATGATGTTCTCGGCCCCGCCCTCACGGGCGCCCGCCATGACGTGAAGAATGCGCATTCGGCTTTTCCGCTCGCGACGGCCATCCCGGCCCGGACTTTTCCCCCGAAGGGATAGCCGCAACGACGCTGGCGCGCAAACCATGGCTTGCGGCACGGGTCAGGCTTGCCTAAACACTCGGCCAGTCTGCGCGCATTGCGCCGTCATCCGGAGAGCCGCCATGAACCGCTATCGACTGTTTGGCGCAGAAACCTCGCCCTATTCGGTCAAGGTGCGCTCCTTCCTGCGTTACAAGAAGATTGATTTCGAGTGGATCACCCGCAGCGCGGCCAGCGATCCCGAATTCGCCCACCACACCCAGTCGGCCTCCGTGCCGCTGCTGATCTCGCCTGACAATGCCGCCAGTCAGGACAGTTCCGCCATTCTTGTCCGCCTTGAGGCTGACCATCCCGAGCCAGCAGGCCAGCCGACCGATGACGCGCTGGCGGGGCTTTCGCTCCTGCTGGAGGACTATGCCGACGAGTGGGTCAACAAGGCGATGTTCCACTATCGCTGGACCAATTCCCCCGACCGGGAGAACGCCGCCGAGCGCGTCCTCGACCAGCTGCTTGGCGGGCGCAAGGCCAAGGACCGCGCCGCCGCGCTGCATCAGGTGATGGACAGCATGACCGGCCGCCTGCCACTCGTCGGCGTGGGCGGCAGCAATGGCAAGGTCATCGAGGCGAGCTTCCGCCGGCTCGTTCACCTGCTCAACGAACACCTCAAGGCTCACCTTTGCCTGCTGGGCGGCCATCCCTCCTTCGCCGACTTCGCCCTCGCCGCGCAGCTCAATCAGATGCTTGCCGATCCGACGCCGGGCACGATGATCCGCGACGAAGCGCCCTTCGTGGCGGCGTGGTGCGAGTTCATGGAAGCCCCGTCTGCGGGTGCGCCGTATGCCAGCCTCGAGGATCTGTCCCCCACCTTGCTACCGCTCCTGCGCGAGGAGCTTGCCGTCGCCTATCTTCCATGGGCCGCGGCCAATGCCGAGGGCACGTCCCGGCGCCGAAAGCTGACCAAGGTGGAGTTGGCCGAGGGGGATTTTGAACAGTCGACCCAGCGTTATGCCGGTCTGTCCTTCAAGGCGATCCGCAAGGATCTCGCACGCGCCGCGCCGAAAAAGGCGCTGGACCCTGTTTTTGACGCCGCCGGCGCCAAGCCGTTCATCTGATCAGACAGGTCGCCGCGTCAGGCCGTTCTTCTGATCGCGCGGGGCGCCGCGCCGGGGATTGTTGCACGCGATTGCCCGGTCCTTCGCGAATTCGGGCACGTGGCGTGGATCAATGTCGTGCACCCGGGCGTATTGCTGTCAGGCAAAAAGGAAACCCGTCATGCAATTTCAGCTGAACACCGACGCCAACATCCAGGGCGATGAGCGGCTCGCCGAAGTGGCCGAAACATTGGTCACAGCCGCGCTCGGACATGTGGCGGAGAGACTGACGCGGGTGGAGGTCTTTCTGGCCGATGAAAACGGTGCCAAGGGCGGCGGTGACGATATCCGCTGCACGCTGGAAATGCGCCCGGAAGGCATGGAGCCACAAACCGTCACGCACGACGACGCCGACGTGAACGCCGCCCTGCGCGGCGCAGCGAAAAAAGGCCGCGCACTCCTCGAAAGCGAATTCGGCAAGCTCGGCCGACGCTGAAACGCCGCGGCGGGCCTCGCCGCTCCACGTCACCAGATGCCAACCCACCCTCAAGCTCTCCGGAACCGCCGGGGAGGCGACCGGAACACGTCAATGCCGGAACTGGGAAAAGTGGCGGAGAGACAGGGATTCGAACCCTGGGAACGCTCGCGCGCTCAACGGTTTTCGAGACCGCCCCGATCGACCACTCCGGCATCTCTCCGCGGGGAAGGCCGGACATAGCGGCACCGCAGGGATTGCGCAAGGCCCTTGTGGGCGCGGTTCAGGGCGGGAACACGGCGCTTCCACAGAATCGCCATTGACAGAAGGTCCGCCATAAGTATTGTTCCGCGCTCGTTCGCGAGCCTTTTTCACAACCAAGAGCGCGCGGTGTTTTCACCCGGCGGGTCCGATTTCATGGCCCCTCCGGGGTATGGCATTTTTTCACGAAGGGTCTGCGTTCATGTTCGCAGTGATCAAGACGGGCGGAAAGCAGTATCGCGTCGCCACCAATGACGAGATCATCATCGAGAAACTCGAAGGTGATGCGGGTGAGGAATACACCTTCGAGGAAGTTTTGATGCTGGGCGAGGGCGACACCGTTACGGTCGGCGCCCCGGTTGTCGATGGCGCACGCGTCACGGGCGAGGTGATCGAGCAGCGCAAGGGCGACAAGGTTCTGATCTTCAAGAAGAAGCATCGCTCGACCTATCGCCGCAAGAAGGGCCATCGCCAGCTCGAAACGGTGATCAAGATCACCGCCATTCTTCCGGACGGCGTCAAGGCCGTGAAGCCGAAGAAGAAATCGGAAAAGACCGAGACCACCGAGACAAAGGTGATCGAAGCTGAAGCGCCGAAGAAGAAAGCCGCTCCCAAGGCCGAAAAGGCCGCCGCCACCCCGGTGAAGGCTGAGACCGATGAACGCGGCCGTCTCGCTGCGCCCGTCGGCGAGAAGGACGATCTGAAGCGGATCAGCGGCGTCGGCAAAGTCCTCGAAGGCAAGCTGAACGATGCCGGCATCTTCCACTTCTGGCAGGTCGCCGCCCTCGCAACAGCGCAGATTGAAGAACTCGAAGCCGACATGAGCTTCCCAGGCCGTATCACCCGCGACAGCTGGGTTGAGCAGGCTGCAGAACTGGCAAAGGACGCCTGATTCCGCTAGACGGGTCCGGCAAGCAGGAGACAAAGCGTCATGGCGCACAAGAAATCAGGCGGCTCATCCAAAAACGGTCGCGATTCCAATCCTAAATATCTCGGCGTCAAGAAATATGGCGGCGAGCACGTTCTGGCTGGCAACATCCTGGTCCGCCAGCGCGGCACCAGGACCTTTGCCGGTCGCAATGTCGGCATGGGCAAGGACCACACCCTCTTCGCCAAGATCGAGGGCCGTGTGAAGTTCCTGCGCAAGGCCGGCAACCGCCAGTATGTGACCGTCGAGCCGATCGCCGACGCCGCAGAATAAGCGCGCTCGGCCTCGGTCCGGTCGTCGGCGCGTCACATCCGTGCCCGCGCCGCGCCAGACGCCGGATCGCAGCCAGTTTGAAGGGGAGGCGGTCACGTCTCCCCTTGGCATATCCGGACGTCCGCCCATGAAACCGCCCTTCACCGCGCCGCCCGAACTCTCCGGAAACGGCCTGCATCTGCGATTTCCGGATGTCGGCGACGCCGAACAATTCGCGCGCCACATCTCCGACCCGCGAGTCCATCTGCAGACGGGCTCGCTGCACGCCGACTACACCATCGACGATGCCATCGGTTTCATCGCGGGCCTTGGCACGCGGCGTGTCAGCGCGACCGATTACGTCTACGCGATCACGGTCCCCGAGGCGCCGCAGGCCATTCTGGGTGTCGTCGGCCTGCATCGCAGGCAACCCGCTTTGCCATGGGAGCTTGGCTACTGGATCGCGCCGGACGCCTGGGGCAGGACGGTCGCAACCCGGGCTGGCGGGCTGATGCTGAACCTGTTGACGGACGGCATCGGAGAAAGGCTCGCCGTGGCCAAGGTGAATGTCGACAACCCGGCCTCGATCCGCGTTCTGCGAAAGCTGGACTTCATGCCGGCCGGACGCGGAAAATCATTCTCACGCGGGCGCAACGCCTGGTCGCCGGTGATCGAGATGGCCTGGATCGCGCCGGGCGCATGATGCGCTGCACGGGTGTCGCAGTTCGCCCATCCCCCGATGTCCCTTCGATCAATGTCCTTTCGATTCATGTCCCTTTGACCCATCGAACCGGCTCCCAATTTCACCGATGACGCTCTAAGGATAGACGATGAAATTCCTCGACCAGTGCAAGATCTACATCAAGGCCGGTGATGGCGGCGCGGGATCGGTATCCTTCCGGCGCGAGAAATTCATCGAATATGGCGGACCCGATGGCGGCGACGGCGGCAATGGCGGCGACGTCTACGCCGAAGCCGTCGAGGGCCTCAACACGCTGATCGACTATCGTTTCCGCCAGCATTTCAAGGCCGAACGCGGCGTTCACGGCATGGGCCGCAACCGCACCGGCCGCAAGGGCGAGGATGTGATCCTGAAGCTGCCGGTTGGCACCCAGATCTTCGAGGAAGACCAGGAGACCCTCATTGCCGACCTGACCGAGCTTGGCCAGCGCGTCCTGCTGGCGCGTGGCGGTTCGGGCGGGTGGGGCAATGCCCGCTTCAAGACCTCCACCAATCAAGCCCCTCGGCGCTCCAATCCCGGCACCGATGGTGAGGAGATGTGGATCTGGATGCGGCTGAAACTGATCGCCGATTCCGGCCTTGTCGGCCTGCCAAATGCCGGCAAGTCGACCTTCCTGTCGGTCGCGACGGCTGCCACGCCCAAGATTGCCGACTACCCCTTCACCACCCTCCACCCCGGCCTTGGCGTGGTCGACCTCGGTGAGGACGCGCGCTTCGTCCTCGCCGACATTCCGGGCCTGATCGAAGGGGCCGCGGATGGCGCGGGCCTTGGCACGCGCTTTCTCGGCCATGTCGAGCGCTGCCGCGTCCTCCTCCACCTGATCGACGCGACACAGGACGATGTCGCCCAGGCCTGGTGGACCGTGCGCGGCGAGCTTGCTGCCTACAGTGAGGAACTCATCGACAAGCCGGAAATCGTGGCGCTCACCAAGGTCGAGCTGTTGCCGGTGGAACTGATCGACGAGCAGGCCAGTATGCTCGCGGTTGTCTGTGGACAGGAGCCGCTGCGCATCTCCTCAGCGACACGGCAGGGCGTGCGTGAGGCGCTGTTCGCCGTTCTGCAGGCGCTGAACGCGGAAGCCGACGGGAATTCCGGCGACGCCACCGGTGACGGCGACTGGGATCCGGTGAGCTGATCCCTCGCCGCCTTCATCGAATGGTCGCGCATCTGCCCCGTTGATGCCGCGATTTGCCGTTAACCTCCTTTCAATGAGAAACTGGATTTACAGCCTTTGCGCGGCCGCTCTTGCGGTCAGCGCTTTTGCCGCCGCCATGATGCAGCGCGCCGCCGTTGGCGACGGACCCGCCGTAATGTCATCCGTCGCGGCCTCGCCC
>JBGSUF010000132.1:0-5576 GCA_041736285.1 Hyphomonadaceae bacterium
GGCGGCATGGTAGACCGGCTGGGGCGCGCCTGCGGGCGAACCCGTGGAGACCCGGATGCGCAGGTCGCCGTGCTCGACCTCGATCTCACCGAGCTCGGCGTCCTTCAGGATTTGGGCGAGCTCGCGGACGAGTTTGGTGTCGATTGTCGCGGCGCTGGGCGTGGTGGCCATGTCGGTTATCCTCTTGTCTTGATGCGGCGGATCAGGGCCTCTAGCGCGAAGTCATAACCATCTGCGCCAAGCCCGGCAATCGTTGCCGTTGCGACGGGAGCAACGTAATTGACGTGGCGGAAGGCCTCGCGTGCGGCGGGGTTGGAGAGATGCACCTCGATGACCGGGATGGACAGCGCGCGCAAAGCGTCGTGAAGGGCGACCGAGGTGTGTGTGTAGGCCCCGGCGTTGAGGATAAGGCCGCTGGCGCCGATGCGCGCGGCCTGAACGAGATCGACCAGCGTGCCCTCGCTGTTGGTCTGTGCGAAGACGATCTCCATGGCGGCGGCGGCGGCCAGGGTTCGCAGCCGCGCGTGGATGTCGTCCAGCGTGTCGTGGCCGTATATCTCCGGCTCGCGCTGGCCGAGAAGGTTGAGGTTGGGGCCGTTCAGGATGTGGATCGGCTTGGCCATGAATTGTTCTTCCGTTCCGCCCCGAAGGCTGATCGCCAGTAGGATAATCGCCAGTGCGGAGGCAACAAGGATTCGCCGCCCGGGGCTGTTTGTGCCCGCAAGCTGGACTGAAGCGCCGGTGTTTGCAAGACGAGGCGCACAAGCCCTTGCCGACAGACGCAGCGCGCGCCAAGTCTGTCCCAGAACGGACGTGTTCGAAGGAAGGAGAGCGGCGATGATCGAAGTGATCGTGAACGGAGAGGCGCAGACGTTTGCGGCCGGGACGACGCTGGCGGAACTGGTCACCGGGCTTGGGACCGACCCGCGCGGCATCGCCATCGAGCGCAATCTCGAAATCGTGCCGAAATCGCTGCATGCGCGCACGGTGCTTGAGGATGGCGACCGGCTGGAAGTCGTGCAGTTTGTCGGCGGCGGTTGAAATCGCGGGCGATTGCGGGCAGGGACACCTCCATGACACATGACGACATGACACCACACGCCGGGCCGGACACGCTCATCATTGCCGGGCGCAGTTTCAACTCGCGGCTGATCATCGGCACCGGGAAATATGCCTCCTACGCGCAGAATGCCGAAGCGGCCCAGGCGGCGGGCGTAGAGATGGTGACAGTGGCGCTGCGGCGGGTGAACCTTTCGGACCCGGCGCAGGACCGGCTGACCGACCATGTCAGCCCGCAGACATACACCTATCTGCCGAACACGGCCGGCTGTTTCACCGCCGCCGACGCGGTACGCACGCTGCGCCTCGCGCGGGAGGCTGGCGGCTGGAATCTGGTGAAGCTGGAAGTGCTGTCGGACCAGCGCACGCTTTACCCCGACATGGCGGAGACGCTGGCGGCGGCAAAGGAACTCATCGCCGACGGTTTCGAGGTGATGGTGTATTGCTCCGATGACCCGGTTTATGCGCGCAAGCTCGAAGAGGCGGGATGCTGCGCGATCATGCCGCTCGGCAGCCTGATCGGCTCGGGGCTGGGCATCCAGAACCCGGTCAACATCCGGCTGATCGTGGAGCAGTCGCGCGTGCCGGTCATTGTCGATGCGGGCGTGGGCACGGCGTCGGACGCGGCCATCGCGATGGAGCTTGGCTGTGACGGCGTGCTGATGAACACAGCCATTGCGGAGGCACGCGACCCTGTCCGCATGGCGCGGGCGATGAAGCATGCCGTGATCGCGGGACGTGAGGCGTATCTCGCCGGGCGGATGGGCAAAAAGCGCTATGCCGACCCGTCGTCACCGCTGGCAGGGCTGATTTAGGAAGGCGCGGTGGGGGCCGGCACTGCCCCCGCACGGGCGCGGCGGGGGCTCACTGCGGCTGACCGTCTTCGGGCGCCGCGTCGAGGAAGGGCATGGTGACCGGATCGAAACAGTCGCCATAAACGGCAATGATGCCCGCATTGGTCTGTGCAAGGCCAGCGACGGCGTTGCGGCTCTCCTCATCGGACAGGTTGACGCCAACGGCTTCGATATTGCCCGCGATCTGGCCGGACAACAGTTCCAGCAGGGCGCTCTTGTCGTCCAGTTCGGCGAGCAGGTCATAATATCTCAGCCGATCCTCCGGGCCGATCCTTGTTGCGGCGGCCAGCGCCTTCAGCCGGGATTGCAGCGTGAAGATATCATCCTGCAGGGCCTCGGCCGCGCGGGTCTGACGGAAGATGACGTCGAGTGTGTAGCGCCGCTCGTCGTCCATCTGGTTGAAGGTGCCGCGCGCAAGCTCGGCCTCCCAGATGCTCGAACCCCGGTTGCGGACCGGGGAACGCAGCAGGATCGGAAGCGCATTCCTGTAAACCGTGTCGGTCTGTCCCCGCGGCATCGGCGTCCAGTCCTCGCCAGGCTCCAGCAGCCTCGCCGCGATGACCTGCATCGCCTCCCGGCGGCAGGTCGATAACCCGACCCTTTCCCTCGCAATGTAGTAATTGCCGAAAAGATCGGTTTGCAGCGCGGCTTCGGCGCGCACCAGTTCGGCCCGGTCCTGGCGCTGTGCCAGCCATTGCTGGCCGACAAGCGCAACGCCGACGCCCATCACGACAACGATGAAATCGAGCGCGACCGCAAACCAGTTTTGCGTGCTGATGTGCTTGGTCATCCGCTGGATTCGCATCTTCGCCCTTCATGCCTCCGAGGCAGCAGCATAATGCCGACAGGGCGGATTCGTCACCCGAAACTTCGGGGACGGCGGATGCGCGCCAAGCCCCGCCGGCGGGGCCGCGGGGGTATATCGGGCAGGTGAGGCAGCGCGGGCGAATTTCGTCCCGGAGGTTGCACACATTTTCAGAACGTCAGACAGGGTTGATCCGGTCCTGCCTTCGCCCACGCGGACCGGACATGCCCCGAGATGGTCGCAGGGGGTCTTCCAGTCCCCGACATGCCGGCCGACCAGCGCTGGCCGTGCCTCGTTGCATGTCGATGGACAGCAGTATGCGCGGGGCGCGGGGTCGGTCGGATAGCGGGGCGGTTATCCCCTGTTTTGTGGCCTCGGTTCTATGGCCCCCCGTTTTCGGGCGCGCGTGTTCCGACCCCTGCCCATGATGCGGGCGGGGGGGGCCGGAACGCGGGAGAGGGGCCGCCTCAGCGCTGGTCGACGGGGACGAAGTTGCGACGGCTCGGGCCGGTGTAGATCTGGCGCGGGCGACCGATGCGGCTGGTCGGGTCGCCGTGGAACTCGTTCCACTGGGCCACCCAGCCGACGGTGCGGGCGAGGGCGAAGAGGACAGTGAACATTTCGGTCGGGAAGCCCATCGCGTTCAGCGTGATGCCCGAATAGAAGTCGATGTTCGGGTAGAGCTTGCGGTCGACGAAGTATTCGTCCTCAAGGGCGATGCGCTCCAGTTCCATGGCGACGGCGAGGAGCGCCTCGTCGCGCTTGCCGGTGGCATCGAGGACTTCGTGCGCCGTGTGCTGCATGACGCGGGCGCGGGGGTCGTAATTCTTGTAGACCCGGTGCCCGAAGCCCATCAGGCGGAACGGGTCGTCCTTGTCCTTGGCGCGGCGGATATATTCCGGGATGCGGTCAACGCTGCCGATCTGGCGGAGCATGTTGAGCGCCGCTTCGTTGGCGCCGCCATGGCTCGGCCCCCATAGCGAGGCGGCGCCGGCGGCAACGCATGCAAACGGGTGAGCGCCGGAGGAGCCGGCAAGGCGCACGGTCGAGGTCGAGGCGTTCTGCTCGTGATCGGCGTGCAGGGTGAAGATGCGGTCCATCGCGCGGACCATCACCGGGTCGATCACATAGTCCTCGGCGGGAATGGCGAAGCACATGCGCAGGAAGTTCTCGGTGTATCCAAGCTCGTTGCGCGGGCTGACGAAGGGATGGCCCTGGGAATACTTGAACACCCGCGCGGCGAGCGTCGGAACCTTGGCAATCAGGCGGATGGACGAGATCTCGCGCTGGTTCGGGTCGTCAATGTCCTGAGCGTCGTTATAGAAAGCCGACAGCGCGCCAATGGTGCCGACGAGCATGGCCATCGGGTGGCTGTCGCGACGGAAGCCGTCGAAGAAGCGGTCCATCTGCGTGTGCAGCATGGTGTGGTTGGTGATGGAGTTCTCGAACTTGGCGAGGGCGGGGGCATCCGGCAGCTCGCCATGCATCAGGAGGTAGGAGACCTCCATGAAGGTCGAGCTCTCGGCAAGCTGGTCGATCGGGTAGCCGCGATAGAGCAGGATGCCCTCGTCGCCGTCGATGAAGGTGATCGCGCTCTCGCAGCTCGCCGTCGAGGTGAAGCCCGGATCGAAGGTGAACATGCCGGTCTGGGCATAAAGCGGGCGAACGTCGATCACGTCCGGGCCTTCAGTGCCGGAGTAAACCGGCAGTTCGATGGTCTTGCCACCGATGGTCAGCGTGGCCGTGAGCGTTTCGTGCTTGTATTTTTCCATAGTGGTCAGCCCTCCTTGAGATGTCGTTGTGTCCAGCTCCAAGCTTGCGCTCAGGTCTGCCTTGACCCCAGTTGGTCGTCGATCCGGCCGAGAACCCCATCCCGGCCGAGCCATTCCATCACCTTGCCTAGCTCTGGCGCGGGCTTTCCGCCCGTGACCGCGGCACGCAAAGGCCCGCCGACCTTGCCGAAACCAAGGCCCTGATCCTGCGCGTATTGCTCGAGCGCGGCCGCAATATTCTCAGCCGTCCAAGGCTCGATCCCGATACACAAGTCCCGCAACGCAGCGAGACGGTCAAGACCCTCTCCGCGCAACTGTTTCGCTGCACCGCCAGAAACGTCTATCGGCCGTGGTTGAATGAGAAAATCGAAGGCTTGCGCAAGTTCGACAATGGTCTGGCCGCGATCCGTCATGTCAGGCATGGCCGCTCGGATCAGCGCTTTTTCCGCAGATGCGAGAGGCCGGGCGCGGGCGATCTGTTCACTGACGAGTTCGGCAAGGCGGTCCGTTTCGGCGGCGCGGATCCAGTGGGCGTTGATTGCGCCGAGCTTGTCGAAGTCGAGCCGAGCGGGTGCCTTGTTGAGCGCGTCGAGGCTGAAGAGGGCGGCGGCCGCATCAAGCGAGAAGATTTCCTCATCGCCATGCGACCAGCCCAGCCGCATCAGATAATTGCACAACCCCTCGGGCAGATAGCCCATCTCGCGGTAGCTTTCGATGCCGAGCGCGCCATGACGCTTGGAAAGCTTTGCACCATCCGGCCCGTGGATCAGCGGGACATGGGCAAATTCCGGCACCGCCCAGCCATTGGCGAGATAGATCGGAATCTGGCGGAAGGTGTTGCGGAAATGGTCATCGCCGCGAACGACGTGGGTGACGGCCATGTCGTGATCGTCGACGACGACGGCGAGCATGTAGGTCGGGCTGCCATCGGCGCGCAGGAGGACCAGATCGTCAATCTCTGCGGCCGCGATCGCCACTTCTCCCTGGACATGATCGTGAACGCGAAGCTCTGCAACGTCCGGCGCGCGCAGGCGGACGGTGAAGGGCGCACCCGGTGCGGGCGGTGGGCCGCCATCGCGCCATGGC
>JBGSUF010000136.1:0-1681 GCA_041736285.1 Hyphomonadaceae bacterium
GGGCACACTCGCCAAATGGCTGAAGAAGGAGGGCGACAAGGTGTCCTCCGGAGACATCATTGCCGAGATCGAAACCGACAAGGCCACCATGGAGGTCGAGGCGGTCGATGAGGGGATACTCGCGCGCATCGTGGTTCCGGCCGGAACCGAGGGCGTCAAGGTCAACGCCGTGATCGCCGTGCTGGCCGAAGACGGCGAGGCGGTCGGCGACGTCAGCGCGCCGAAGGCCAACGGCGCAGCGGCTTCGCAGGCGGCGACGGTTGACGCGAAATCGGATGCGCCGGAGCCGGCCGCGACGTCAGGCGGTCCACGCGTGAAAGTGCTCAGCGATCCGGGTATTCCCGAGGGCACGACCTTCACCGACACCACCATCCGGGACGCGCTGCGCGATGCGATGGCGGAGGAAATGCGCCGCGACGAGGCGGTGTTCGTGATGGGCGAGGAGGTGGCCGAGTACCAGGGCGCCTACAAGGTCACGCGGGAATTGCTGCAGGAATTTGGCGCAAAGCGTGTCGTCGATACGCCGATCACTGAACACGGCTTTGCGGGCCTTGGCGTCGGCGCCGCGTTTGGCGGGCTGAAGCCGGTTGTGGAATTCATGACGTGGAACTTTGCGATGCAGGCCATCGACCACATCATCAACTCTGCCGCCAAGACGCTTTACATGAGCGGCGGGCAGATGGGCTGTCCGATCGTGTTTCGTGGTCCCAACGGTGCGGCCAGCCGCGTCGGGGCGCAGCACAGCCAGGATTATTCGGCCTGGTATGGGCATGTGCCGGGGCTGAAAGTTGTCGCGCCTTATGACGCGGCCGATGCCAAGGCGCTGCTGAAGGCGGCAATCCGGGATCCCAACCCCGTCGTCTTCCTCGAACACGAGCTGATGTATGGCGAGAGCTTCCCGGTGCCGGACCTTGAGGATTACGTGCTGCCGATCGGCAAGGCGCGGGTGCGCCGCGAGGGCCGGGACGTGACGCTGACGGCGCACTCGCGCATGGTCGGCTTTGCGCTGAAGGCGGCCGAGCAACTGGCCGCCGAGGGAATCGAAGCGGAGGTCATTGACCTGCGCTCGCTGCGCCCGCTGGACACCGACACCGTGGTGGAGAGCGTGAAGAAGACAAGCCGGCTGGTCTCCTGCGAGGAGGGCTGGCGGTATTTTGGCGTCGGGGCGGAAATCTGCGCGACCGTGGTGCATGAGGCGTTCGACTATCTCGATGCGCCGCCGGCCCGCGTCCACCAGAAGGATGTGCCGCTGCCGTATGCGGCAAATCTGGAAGCGCTGAGCCTGCCGGGCGTCGCCGACATCGTGGCGGCCGTCCGCCAGACCGTCAAAGGCATGTGAGGAGATCGCCATGTCCATCAACATCACAATGCCCGCCCTGTCGCCGACAATGGAGGAGGGCACGCTCGCCAAATGGCTGGTCAAGCCGGGCGACAAGATCGCCTCCGGGGACATCATTGCCGAGATCGAGACCGACAAGGCCACCATGGAGGTCGAAGCGGTGGATGAGGGCGTGATCGCGCAGATCCTCGTGGCCGCGGGCACAGAGGGCGTGAAGGTCAATTCGGTCATCGCCGTGCTGGCCGAAGAGGGCGAGGACGCCGCCAGCATGAAGGCGCCGGCCAATGGCAATGGCGCGGCGGCCAAGGCCGAAACGCCTGCCCCGGCGCAAAAGCCTGCCGA
>JBGSUF010000149.1:0-2728 GCA_041736285.1 Hyphomonadaceae bacterium
GCCGACCCCGCGCGTGCGCGATCTTGCGCATGACGGCGCTCTCAATCAGCCCCTCGCCTCGCCCGTCCCAGCCATATTCCAGCGCCGCCGCGCAACGATAAAGGTTGAGCGTGCCAAGCCCCGCAAGAAATGCCGGCAGACCCATCGTCAGGAACAGGCTCACCGGCGCAGCGCCGCGCACCACGTCCAGAAAGCCGACAAGCAGCAGCGTGATCGCGATCAGCACAAGCGCGGCCGCAAAGCGTATCCGCTGCCCGATTTCATCCTGCCACAGCTTTTCCGGCTGAGCCTTGAGCACCTGCGCAAGCCGGTCGGCCTCCGGCACCCGCGACAACGCCCGCATCGCAACGCCCCCCGCCGCCGCCAGCCCGATCGACGCCAACACGAGGATGACAATGTCTGACGTCGAAATCATGTGCGTCTCCAATCGGGTTCAACACGCCATCTTTGCCGGTCAGTCTTGAAATCCCGTTACCAGCGCCTCTTTTGCCGCCCGTTCGAACAGTCCGGCCTGTCCTTTTGGTCAGGTCACATGACCTTCCGATCAGCCCGCCTGTCCCTTCGGTTAGCAGATTGCCCCCCGGAAATCCGTCATAACCCTCCTCGTCGGGGCAGGAAGCTCCGCACTAACAAAAACAAAAAACCACAGTCACAGGAATGAAGACCATGAACATGAAGACCCTCCTCCCGCTCCTCGCCGCCACCATCCTCTCGGGCAGCGCCTTCGCAGCTGAAACGACCGGCGACGCCGGCGCGAAAATCGTTGCTCCGCTGCAGGTTGCCAGCGTCTCGGCGCTGTACTTCGGCACCATCGCACCGTCGCTGACGGACGCTGGTTCGGTCCAGGTTTCCCCGGCCGGTGACAAAGAGTGCTCGGTCGAAGTGACCTGCCTCACCGACGATCACACCGCCGCGGAATTCAAAGTGACCGGCGAAGCCGACTTCTCCTACACGATCGAGCTCCCGAAAGAGATCAAGATCGCGAACGCGAACGGCACCTCGATGCTGATCGGCGAAGTGGCGGGCTCCAAGGACGCTGGCACGCTGGTGAACGGCGCTGACAACTTCACCGTCGGCGGCACGCTGGCCGTTGCGGCCCTGCAGGAAGCTGGCTCCTACAAGGGCACCTTCACGGTTGCGGTCGAATATCAGTAATCGACCCGGCGCCTCCCCCCCCGGCCCGTCATAAGGGCCGGGGGAACAAGCCTGCGACGCGAACGGGAGGTTCTGGTTCCTCCCCTCCTCACCGGACACCCCCGTTCGCGTTGTTCATTTTTGCCATTTTCGTTTTGCCATTTTCCCGCCTCCCCCCCCCCTCACACACCCCTCACAGATGGAGTTCCCCCATGCTGCTGCGCTACGCCATGATCGCGTCCTTCGCGATCACCTCCCCCATGCTCGCCCCCCGGACGGCCAATGCCGAGCTGATGGTCGCACCGACCCGCGTCGTTCTGGAGAATGGCGACCGCGCTGCCGAACTCGTCCTGGTCAACAAGGGTGTCGAAGAGGCCGCCTTCCGCATCGAGATCGAGAACCGCCGGATGCTGCTCAACGGATCGCTCGAAGCGGCCGAGACCGTCCTTCCCGGCGAGCTGTTTGCAGCCGAATTCGTTCGCTTCTCCCCCCGCCGCGTCGTCATGCAGCCGGGCGAGCGCCAGACCGTGCGCATCACCTTCACCCGCCCCGAAGGCCTTGCGCCCGGCGAATACCGCTCGCACCTGCGCCTCCTCGCCGCGCCGGTGTCGGCCGGACGTGCTCTGACCGACTTTTCCGGTGACACGGGCTCAGACCTCTCCATCGAGCTGATCGCCATCCGCTCGATCACCATCCCGGTCATCGTGCGCGTCGGCGAACTGGACGCCAGCGTCACCATGGAAAGCGCCGACATCGTCGCCGTCGACCCCGACGCCGCCGCCGACACCTCTCTGGTCGTGCGTCTCAGCCGAAGCGGCACGCGGTCAAGCTTCGGCGACATCACGGTGCGTTTGGCGGGCCAGGACGAGCCGGTCTTCTTCGCCCGCGGCATCGCGATCTACACGCCCAACACCGAGCGTGACGTGATCCTTCCCCTGCCGGGCGAACTGCGTGACGCGCTGGCCGGTCAGGAAATCGAGCTGCGCTATGAATCGTCCGACCCGGAAAACCCGGAGGTCTATGCGAGCCTGCGCACTGTCCTCGACTGATGCGACGGCTCGCAAGGCTCGCGGCGGTCCTCCTCCTCGCCGCCCTGCTACCCCCCCTGGCAGGCGCGCAGGCGGAGGACCCTTTCGCTCTGCTGTTCGGTGAGGAATCGAGCGACCAGAGCACAGCCGACCGGGCTGGCGCCGACGACGTGTCCATCGTCTCGGTGCGCCTTGGCACGCTGGAGGTGGCCGAGACCCTGCCGGCATGGCGCACGGCGGGCGGCATCTGCCTGCCGCTCGAACCCCTCTTCACAGCCTTCGAGTTTGCGCTGGAAAGCGACGGCGCCGACGCGCTGGTGTCTCCCGGCCTCGTTGGCGGGCCACCCCTGCGCATCGAGATGGCTTCGGCCATCGTGCAGGTCGGCAGCGAGACCATCCATCTTGGCGAGGACGCGTTTTCGCTGACGCCCGATGGCTGGTGCGCGACCCTGCCCGCCCTGTCGGCCTTCACACCCGTCACCTTCACCGAGAACCGCAGCAACCTGTCGATCATTGCCCGCTCCGACACCGTCCTGCCCGTCGAGGCGCGGCTGGAGCGCGACGCG
>JBGSUF010000254.1:0-14167 GCA_041736285.1 Hyphomonadaceae bacterium
AGCGGCCGGTCGCCTGCGCCATGGGGCTTGGGCGGCTGCGAATCGAGGTGTCACCGGGGGCATCTCAGGCGTGCGCGGTGGTGCCGGGAAGCCGGGTGAGGGTGCGCGGGTGGTTGAGCGAGGGGCGAATGAGGGTGGAAAGCGCCGCCAACGTCGAAACGCTCAGCCTTCCGGGGCCGCGCTGATGTGGGACAGGGCGATCGCGCCGGCGGTGGCGACGTTGAGGCTGTCGACGCCGTCCGCCATCGGGATACGCAGGCCATTGACCCGCCGCAGCAACGCTTCCGGCAGGCCCGGTCCTTCCGCGCCCAGAACGAGGATCGCATTTGCCGGGATGGCGGCGGTGCGTATGTCGAGAGCGGGAGGCTTTGGCGAGAGTGCAAATATTGGCCTAGTATTTGAGGCTTGTGAGTCCAGTATTTCTTCCCAGTTCTGCGCGAACGCCATCGGGAGCCATAAGGCGGCACCGGCAGAGACGCGGATCGCCTTGCGATAGAAGGGGTCGGCACTGTGGCGGTCGAGGATGACACCGGCCGCGCCAAGGGCCGCGGCGTTGCGCAGGCAGGCGCCGACATTGTCGTGATTGGAAATCTCGACGAGCGCCAATAACGGCTTTCGGGGGTCTGCCTCGGCCAGCAGCGCAGGGAGGGAGAGGTCCGGCGCGCGGCGTGCGACGGCGAGAATCCCGCGATGAATGTGGAAGCCGGTGATGGCGTCCATCACCGGCTGCGCGGCGGCGTAAACCGGAACGGATGGCGCCAGACGCGACAGGATATCCTGCTGGCTGTCGACCCGGTGCGCCGCAATCAGAACGCTTTCGACGGGATGGCGGCTGCGCTCGATCAGCACGGCAAGAGGCACCCGGCCCTCAACGATGAAACACAAGTCGCGACCAACAAGGTCACGTTCGCGAACCTGGCAATAGGCCGCGACCCGCTCATCGTCGGGCGTTTCGATCAAAACCAAGCCGGGATGTTCGCTCATCGGTGCAGCCGTGCAGCAATCGCAGGCAGATGCCAAGCCCATCCCGCATACCGATCATGACCGGCTTGCGAAATTGGTGAATACATGTCGTATACTGGACTTTCACATATTCGACGATAAAGACAAGATTAAGCCGCACGAAGACATGCCGGGGGTCTGATGTTCGGAAAAGGCCGAAAAACAACCACGAACGTCGACATCCAGAGGGCGCTCCGGATGACGGAATCCCATCCGGACAGTCTCGCCTCCCAACGCAACAAGCGCCGCTCGGCGCGCTCGCCGCGCTGGGCCGAATGCGTCGTGACCTATCCCGGCGGCTACCGGCGCGAGGGAGTGGTACTCGATCTGTCGGCAACGGGTGCGCGGGTCCGCTTCCGGTCTCAATCCAACATGCCGGAATGGGTTCTGGTCACGATTGCCAAACTCGACATTGAACGGCGGGCGCAGGTGGTGTGGCAGACAGACCATGAATGCGGCCTCCACTTCGCCTGACGAAAAGCGGCCTCTCACACAAGGCAGGCACAACCGATTGAGTTTTCCCGGCGGGGAGGGCAGTTTGCCCGGATGGATGCCCTTTCGCCCTTCATTTCCAGCGTCAAGCTGTCGCCGCCCACAAAGCGCGACAGGGCCGATTTCCTGACCGCTGTCTGGGAAAGTCGTCACCTTCATGGCGAATGGGTCAGCCCGCCTGACACCGCGGCGCACTACCGGATCTATCTCAGCCGCGTGCGCGGTCCCCGCAACCGGGCCTTCCTGATCCGGGACACTGCGGATGAGGGGCTGGTCGGGGTGATCAACCTGTCAGAGATTGTGCTCGGCGATTTTCAGTCGGCGTATCTTGGCTATTACGCCTTTGCCCAGAAGGCGGGCACGGGGCTCATGTCGCAGGGATTGAAGGCCCTGGTCAGGCACGCCTTCTCCAATCTCGGGCTGCACCGGCTGGAGGCGAACATCCAGCCGGACAATCAGCGCTCGCTGGCGCTGGCACACCGCTGCGGCTTCCGGCATGAGGGGCGGTCGCTGCATTACCTCAAGATCAATGGCATCTGGCGTGACCATGAGCGCTACGCCATCACCGTCGAGGACATACGCCGGTAAGGCAAAACACCCCCGGCGGACTTGTCGTGAGACCGGGCCGGGAGTGTCAAAGGTTTCTCGCCAAAAGGCGCGGCCCGAAAGGCATGGTTTGTCAGGCGTCGATGGGCAGGCCCTGTTCACGGGCGAGGCGCTTCATCGCTTTTTGCAGCTTTTCGAACGCGCGCACTTCGATCTGGCGAATCCGTTCGCGCGAGACATTGTACACCTTCGAGAGATCTTCCAGCGTCACCGGTTCGTCCGAGAGGCGGCGTTGGGCGAGGATGTCGCGCTCACGCTCGGAAAGGTCGGCCATCGCCTCCTGCAGCAGGGACATGCGGGCGTCGAACTCCTCCCGGTCAGCGTATTCGGCTGTGTGCGAGGGGCCATCATCGGCAAGCCAGTCCATCCACTCCATGTCGCCCTCTGCGCCCATCGGCGTGTTGAGGGAGGCATCGCTGCCGGACATGCGGCCGTTCATCGAGAGCACTTCAGCATCGGTCACGCCGAGACGGTCGGCAATCACGCGAACCTGTTCGGGGCGCAGGTCACCTTCGTCGAGAGCCTGAATCTCGCCCTTGATCCGGCGCAGATTGAAGAAGAGCTTTTTCTGCGCGGCCGTCGTGCCGAGTTTCACCAGCGACCATGAGCGCAGGATGTATTCCTGGATCGACGCGCGGATCCACCACATGGCGTAGGTGGCCAGGCGGAAGCCTTTCTCGGGATCGAATTTCTTGACGGCCTGCATCAGGCCGACATTGCCCTCCGAGATCACTTCGGCCATTGGCAGGCCGTAACCGCGATAGCCCATCGCGATCTTTGCCACGAGGCGAAGGTGCGATGTCACCATCTTTTCGGCGGCTTCGGAATCCTCGTTTTCAAGCCAGCGGCGCGCCAGCATGAATTCTTCCTCCTTGACGAGCATCGGAAATTTCCGAATCTCGGAGAGGTAGCGAGAAAGCCCCTGTTCAGGGCTGAGTGCGACGGCAAGCGCCATGATTCTTGTCTCCCAATCGTTCAGAAGACTAACCCGCAGCGCGGCGAAAGGCTCCTGAAATCATTGAAAGGAAAATAGACCCCCCAGGCGAGGCTGTCTGTCCCCCTCACGCGGATATACCCTATCCCGCGCCTACATGAATTGGGGGACCATCGGTAACTTCGCAAGCATTGATCAAATTTGGCGTGCCGCATTAGGAGCGGCTGAGCCAATGGCTGTTAAGCGTTGGTGTCGTTTCATGTATGACCTCGGATCAGTTGCCCGCCAATGGCCAGAACGCCTCATGCTTCCCGCGCCGTACTGGCGGCTGCAATGTCTGCGCTGGCGACATGGCCTGCAGGCGCGCAGACCGGCGACCGGGCGGGCTTTAATGTGCGCGGCGCGGTGGTTGTGTGGGCAGCAGACGCCGATGGCACCGCGCCAATGGTGTCCGATTTCGTGATCGACACGGGCGCCGGGAGCGCCGACGCCGACCTGATCGACGGCGATGTTCGAACGGTCGTGACCGGCACGCTGACGCCGACAGCCGATAGCAATTCCAGCGCCGATGTGCCGAGCCGCCTGTTCACGATCGAGAGCATTCCGGGTCGAAGCGGGGCGCTTTCAACGGACACGAACGGCAATGGCCAGACCGATAGCGGCGACAGTTTCGCGCGATTTCGGCTCGACCGGAGGACCAATCCGGGGCTGGCGAACAGCCTGACCTACACGAGCTTTTACGTGGCCTCCAACACCGCCTTCAATATCGACGCGCAGGCGCTGCGCGTTGTCGGGCGTGACGATTGGGTGCTGGAGAAGATATTCTGGGACATGCAGGTCACGGTCGCTGGCGATGACGGGATCGCCTTCGGCGCGGCGGCGCAGTTTCCGCATACGGGCGGCGCATCTGGCGGGGTGAGCACCATCGCCAGCCTGTTCGACATGCGGACCCGCCGGACGGTCTTCACCGGAAGCCGCAAGACGGCGGCGACACGCGGAACGCTCACCGAGCAGTCGGTGCGCTTTGATGTGCTCTACACGCTGGGAAGCTGGTCGGGCTATGATCTCTCGACCGGGCCAAACCGTCTTGAAGACGGCATCTACCAGGTCGAGGCGGAAGTGGTTTATACCGTCTGGGTGCCCTGACAGGTCACGGCCGGGAAGGGCACGCCGCCCCATGAACCTGACGCCTCCATGACGCTGAGCCGGGTGAACGACGTGCGCTGCGCCATTGGCGTTGAGTGCTGCTCGCGCAGGGCGGCGAGGTGTTGATGGCCCTTATAGGCCCAGTCGAGGGCGGCGCGCTCACTGGCCCACAGGCTGAAGGTGCAGCCATCAAGCTCGCCGCCGTCCGGAAACACCTGCAAATTGGCCGAAAGTCCTCGCGCCTTGCTGACATCCTCGGTGATGCCGAACATCATCGTCGCGAAACGCTTGAAGGCATCGGCGCTCTTGGGACGACCGAAGGATGTCAGGGTCACCATCGGTCCCGGTTCGGGCGAATGGCCGGTCGTGTCAAAGGCCGGGACGCTGGCGTCCGGGTGGCACCAGTTCAACTCCCCCTTGTGACGGTAAGCTCTGAGCAGGAGGGTGCAAACCTCCTCGACGCCCGGCAACCGAGAAATCGCGGCGGAGACATTCGCGCCCGCCCGGCGGGCCTGTTCGGCATCCGGCCAGGTGCTGATGGCGACGCGGCGGGTGAGACGCGGAACGGGTCCGACCTCCCGCCAGTCCACGTCCACGCCGGTCAGTTGCGTGACCGCGTCGTCACAACCTGTCACCTCGAACGCCGCCGGCCGGTGTTCCCGGGCAAAGCGCGCCGCGTGGAATATCAAGTATCTTGCTGTCATGTTGCCTTACCTCCCGGCAACTGTGCCAGCCGAACCGAAAAGATGTGTAAATGTGCGCACACAAAAAGATGGTTCAGCGCGATGCGCGATCGCCGGGCATGGCCTGAAGAGAATTGAGAAGGCTCTCGAAATCTTCCGGCGGCGGGGCCTCGAAGCGCATGTCCTTGCCGGTGACCGGGTGGTTGAAGCCGAGGACTGCTGCGTGAAGGGCCTGCCGGGAAAAGCTGCGGGCGGTCTCCATCGCGAGGTCGAAGGCCGGGCCGCCGCCAACCGCCGTAATGCCGCGATGGCGGCCATAGACGGGGTCGCCGACGAGCGCACAGCCGATATGGCTCATGTGAACGCGGATCTGGTGCGTGCGGCCGGTTTCCAGGCGGCATTCGATCAGGGCGGAGGCAGCGATCCCTGTGCCTTTGGTGCGCGTGCCGTGAACTTCCAGTGTCCGGTAATGGGTGATGGCGCGGCGGGCGGAAGGATGGTCCGGATTGCGCGGAACGCCCATTTTCTTCCGGTCGCCCTCGGCGCGGGCGATTTTCTCGTCAATCGTCCCGGCGGCGGGTCTCGGCGCGCCGCGCGTGATGGCGAGGTAGGCGCGCTCGATGTCGTGCGCCTGAAATGTTGAGGTCAGGCCGAGATGAGCGACCTCGGATTTGGCGACGACCATGACGCCGGACGTACCCTTGTCGAGCCGGTGGACGATGCCGGGGCGCTGGATGCCATTAATCCCCGGAAGCGTGTCGCCGCAATGGGCAAGGAGGGCGTTGACCAGCGTGCCGCTCCAGTTTCCGACAGCCGGATGGACGGCCATCCCCGCAGCCTTGTTGACGATCAGGAGGTGAGCATCCTCGAACAGTATGTCGAGCGGGATGGCTTCGGGTTTGGGAGTGGCGGGTTCGAGCGCAGGCAGGGTCAGGTCGTAGAGTGCGCCCGCGATCACTTTGGCGCGCGGATCGGTCAGGACTGCGGCATTCACTCTGACCGCGCCGGTCTCGACCAGTGCTCTCGCCCGCGAGCGCGACAGCCCGTCCACAGCCTCGGAAAGCCACTTGTCGAGGCGCGCGCCGGCTGCGTCCTGCGGCGCCGTGATGTTGCACGATTGCACTGCATTTGCGGATTCGTCAGCGGGCTTCTCGGTCATTCCTCTCTTGTAGCCTGCATTCTTCGCCCTGTCACAAGCCTCCAGCAAAACCGTCACAGAACCGAACAAAATGCGTGACGCGGCTGTCACGATTTCTCCGTAACCCGACGGCGAAAGCATTTCGCTTGCTCAGGAGATTTTTCGCAATGAAACGCATGCTTATCGGGACTGTTTCGCTCACGGGCCTTCTCGCTGGCGGCGCCGCCATGGCCCAGGACGCCGTGGTCAACGAGGCCCCGCTGGTCCAGAACACGATCATCGTGACGGTTCAGAAGCGCGAGCAGGATCTGCGCGACGTGCCGGTGGCCGTCACCGCGCTGGACGCCCGCTTCCTGGACGATCTCGGCCTTGACGAGTTTGACGCCGTTGCCCGCTTCGTGCCGGGTTTTGAGGTGCAGGAGCAAAGCCCGAACAATCCGGGCTTTGTGATTCGCGGCATCACCTCCGACAGCGGCGAGTCCAACATTGAGCCCCGCATCGCGGTGTTTCAGGATGGCGTGTCGATCTCGCGCTCGCGCGGTTCCATCGTGGAACTGTTCGACATCGAGCGGGTGGAAGTCGCCAAAGGTCCGCAGCCGACGCTGTTTGGCCGCGGCGCGCTGATCGGCGGCGTCAACATCATTCAGGGCAAGCCGGACCTCGAAGCCTATTCGGGCAAGGCCAGCCTCGGTTTCGGCAACTATAACGAGCTTTATCTCGACGGCCATGTCACCGGCCCGATTGTCGAGGACAAGATCGGTTTCCGCCTCGCCGCCCGTCGCCGCACGCGCGATGGTTATGTCACCAGCGCCAATCCCGACGAACGCGACTTCAACAGCCAGGACATGACGGCCCTGCGCGCCAGCTTCGCCTACGCGATCTCGCCGGACTCCCGTCTCGACCTCATCCTGAACTACCAGAAGGACGAGCCTTCGGGCACTTCGTTCAAGTCCGGCGCTTTCCTGCCTGTGCAGGGTGGCTCGTCCGCGCCGTGGGATCCGGCCTTCCTCAACACGTTTGGTGATTTCCTCGGCGGCAAGCCGCTCGGCCTCGAACGTGAAGTCGTGTCGGCCACGCTGATCGGTGAGTTCGCGCTGTCTGAAGCCCTGACGCTGACCTCGATCACCGGCGCGCGCAAGTTTGAAAGCCTCGAAGTCTTCGACCCGGACGGTTTCGCGCTCGATCTCCTGATCTTCGCCGAAGATGCCGAGGGCGAGCAGCTGAGCCAGGAATTCCGCCTCAACTATGACAATGGCGGCGCACTGAGCGGCTTTGTCGGCGCCTCGTACACCGACGAGGACGGCAGCCAGTATGTCCCCCTCACCTATGACGAACGCGCCGTGCAGGCTTTCCTCGGCGGGCTGATCCTTCCCCCAAACTCGCCGGACGTGGCGACGCTGCCGGGCATCAACCTGACCGTGTTCCAGCTTTCGGGCGGCACGGTCATCCAGCCGCTCAAGCCGATCCACAATGAGTTTTTCACCAACTACGGCAAGACCGAGAGCATTGACGTGTTCGCTGACGGCACGCTGGCGGTCACAGACCGGCTCGACGTGACGGCGGGTGTGCGCTTCACGCGGGACGAGAAGACCACCGGGATCGAGGTCGGCAATCTGAACGGGCCGAGCCTGCTCACCTTTGGCGGGATTTTCGTCACGGCGGGGACGAATGGCGAAATCCTGACCCAGTCGGACACGTTCGAGGGCTTCACCTACCGCGCCGCGCTCAGCTATGAGCTGACCGACGAGGTCAACCTGTTTGCCAACTATGCGCGCGGACGCCGTCCGGAGGTGATCGCGCCTTCGACCACCAACGCGGTCGAGCGTTTCACCACGCTGCCGGCCGAGGAGGTCGACAGCTATGAAGTGGGCGCCAAAGGCCTTTATCTTGGCGGCGACCTGCTGCTGGACACCTCGGTCTTCTATTACGAATACACCAACTTCCAGTCGTCGGTTGTGAACGCTAACGGCCAGATCGTCCCGATCAACGCGGGCAATGCGACCAGCTATGGCGCCGAGGTTTCGGCAAACTGGTCACCGTCGGACATGCTCGGCCTCGTGGCCAGCTATGGCTACAACCGCGCCCGCTTCGACGACAGCGTGGACGGTCAGCCGCAGCAGTTTGGCGGCAATTCCCTGCGCCTGTCGCCGGATCACACCTTCTCGCTGGCCGCCCGGATGGCTTTCGCAACGCCCTATGGCGAGATCACGCTGGTGCCGTCCTACACCTGGCAGTCGGAAGTGTTCTTCGACAACACCGAGCGCGCCCTGATCAGCGAAGACGCCTATGGCCTGGTCAACCTGAACGTGACCTGGGACATCCCGGAAAGCGCCTGGTCGATCGAGGGCTACATCACCAACGCCCTCAACGAGGAATATATCATCGACGCGGGCAATACCGGCGACGCGTTCGGCATCCCGACCTTCATCGCCGGGCAGCCGCAATTCTTCGGCGTCCGGGCGACCGGTCGCTTCTGATCGGGCTTCGGCCTGAAAACGGATGGGTGGCGCTTGCCCTTGCGGGGCTTGCGTCACCCTTGCCTTTAAGGCCCCGTCGGTGAAACAGTCGGCTGGGCGTTGAGATGATGACCAGTGGGGAGAAAACGATGAGCAAGATCACACGGCGCGGGCTTCTGGGCGGGTCGGCGGCGCTTCTGGGGGCGGCAGCGGCCTGCGGGCGACCTGCGGTTGCACCGGAAGCGACGGCTGATGCGGGGCCGGACATGCGCCCGGCCTATGCCGGGACGGCGGCATTCCAGCACGGGGTCGCCTCGGGTGACCCGCTCGCCGACAGTGTCATACTGTGGACCCGCGTGACCCCGCTGACCGGCGGTCCGGGCGCGATCCCGGTGACGTGGGAGATGTTCAGCGACGCCGGCCTGACGCAGCGTGTGGCGCGTGGGCATGTGGCCGCCGAGCCATCACGGGACTGGTGCGTGAAGCTGATCGCCGACGGCCTGACCGCTTCGACAGAGTATTTCTATCGCTTCACGGCGAAGACAGAGGCGGGCGAGATCATCTCCGGCGCGGGGCGGACGCGGACCACGGCGGCGGGCGGCGATGCGCCGGTCAAGCTGGCGGTGATCTCCTGCTCCAACTTCCCGTTCGGCTTTTTCAACGTCTATCGTGAGCTTGGCCGGGAGACGGGCCTCGACGCGATCGTTCACCTTGGCGATTACATCTACGAGTATGGCATCGACGGATATGGCGGCTCCGTCGGCGCGCAGATCGGCCGGATGCATGAGCCGGTCACCGAGATCGTGACGCTTGAAGATTACCGGATGCGGCACGCGCAGTACAAGGCCGATCCGGACCTGCAGGCCGCGCACGCCGCCGCGCCGTGGCTTTGCACATGGGATGACCATGAAAGCACCAACAACAGCTATCGCAGCGGCGCGGAAAATCACAATCAGGAAGAGAATGAAGGCACTTGGGGCGACCGCAAGCAGGCCGCCGTTCGCGCCTATCTGGAGTGGATGCCGGTGCGCGATCCCGAGCCCGGCCGCTTGCGCGAAGCTATCTACCGCAAGTTCGAGTTTGGCGATGTGGCGACGATCTTCTGCCTTGAAAGCCGTCTGCTCGGCCGTTCCGACGAGATTTCCTGGTTCACCGAACTGGGCGGCAAGCCGGCCGCCGAAGTGCCGATGGCGGCCGCGCGCACCATGGTGAAGGTCAGCGATCCCGCGCGCACCATGCTGGGTGATGTGCAGGAAACATGGCTGTCGGACGGGCTTCATCAGTCCGTGCGCGAGGGCAAGGCCTGGCAGGTCCTGGCCAATCAGGTCGTCATGGCCAAGGTGAAGCCGCCGGCATTCCAGCGCACGCTGACGCAGGCGCAGATCGACATGCAGCAGGGCTATGGGCGCATGCTTGTGGACTTCTCGGCGCTCGGCCTGCCGTGGAACCTGGACGCGTGGGACGGCTTCCCCCTGGCGCGGGAAAGGCTGTACGCGGCAGCGCAGTCGGCCAAAGCGCGGCTCGTCACGCTGACGGGGGACACCCACACCTCCTGGGCGAACGAACTGCATGACGAGGCCGGAACGCGGCTCGGCGTCGAATTTGGCTGCACGTCAGTGTCCTCGCCGGGTTTTGGCACTTACATGCCGGGCGTGCCGGATCTTGGTGAACAGTTCGCCGCCGCCAACCCCGATGTCATCTGGTATCGCCCTGAAGGCCACGGCTTCACGCGGGTGACGCTGCAAAAAGACAGCGTTCAGGCCGAGTTCGTCGAGGTTTCAGACATACTGACGCAGGACTACGAGGTCTCGACCATCCGGCGTTTCGCGGCGCAGCATGAGGGCGCCGGCGTGTCCGGACTGATCGAGGTCTGACGCGGCCCGGCCTATGGCTTGCGCCCGATAAAGCTGATGGGCGCGTCGTCATGGAGATGGTCGTGATCATCGTGGAGCGCATGCCCGTGCGGCAGGGAGACGATGATGACCAGTGCCATGCCCGCGCCGATCAGCGCCGCAAGCAGCCCGTGGCGGGGCTCCAGCGTGGCTATCGGCGCGAGCAGCGGGCCGGTCGCGACATGCAGCAAGAGGCCTGCGGAAAAGGCGAACAGGATGTCGATCAGCCCATCGCTGCCGGCGGCAAGCATGGGTCCGGCCGCCGCCACGCCAACAAGGGTGAGCACCCCGACAGACAGGATCGCCGTGGCGAAGGCTGACCGGGCATTATGGCCGCAAGCGCGCATGATGCCAAAAGTGACGGCGGCAACAGGCACTTTGTGCAGGCTGAGGGCAATGGCGGTCAGCAGTCCCGCATGGGGCGCAGCGGTGACGGCAATGGTGTAGATCACTCCGTCCAGAAAGGCGTGAAGGGCGATCCCGGCGACAGGGATCAGGGCGTCGCCGGGCGACAGGCCAATGGGTCCGGCGTGGCTGTGGCCGCCCAACGTGCTGACGGTGAAGCCGACAAAAAATCCGGCGAGGACGATCAGGCCCGCCTGACCCGCGGTTTCAAAGGCGTGCGGCAAAAGGTCCACCAGCACGAAGGTCAGGAGCAACGCAGCCGAGGCAACGGAGAAAACGGCCGCGTGCCGCTTTACCCATCCGGGCCGGAGCGCGAGGAGGCCTGCACCAAATGTTGCGGCCGCAAGGACGAGCGCGCCAAAGATCACAGGAGCGGAGATTTGTGGCATTGGAGCGAGGGCCTTCGGGGGTCGCGCCGGATTGCGCGGCGACACTTGGAAATGTTATTGTATATCATCGGAAGTGTGGCAAGCTGCGATTGTTGTGGCCAGCGATGGTCCGGAGAGGGAGTTCATCATGATCAAGTCAGGTTCTGGCGTGCGCAAAGGGGTTCTGGCGCTTCTGGCGACGGCCGCGATATCGGCATGTGGCGCTGAACAGGTGCGGGAGGCCGCCCCGGCCGTGCCGCCTGCCCCGCCGGAATCACCGCCCGCGACCGCAGAGGCGGCGGCGCCCGCTGTTGCAGTGCCCAGTATCGCACTGCCCGAGGCGCCCGTGATGACGGTGGTCGAAGATGGCGAGGCCATGCGCAGCGCTGCGGGCCATGTCCATGGTGAGGCCGCGATGACGGTTTCGCTTGAGGGCAGCACGTTGACCATCAGCCTGATCTCGCCGCTCTACAACATTGTCGGCTTTGAGCGTGACCCGGAAAACGATGTTGAAGAAGCGGCCATGGAAATGTCCTTCGCCTATTTCAGCGATGCGGCGCTGGTGTTCACCCTGCCGGACGCAGCAGGGTGCGAGGCAACGGAAAGCTCGGTGATGGCCAGCATTGCATCGGAGAGCACCACTGAAACGGCAGAGACCGGCGAGGCCGATCCGCACGATCATGACGGCGACGCGGCCGATGACACTCACGACGGGCACGACGCGCACGACGGGCACGATCACGGTTCCGGCGCGGGCGAGATCCAGGTTGACTACGTCTTTGAATGCGCCGCGCCGGGGAAACTGCAATACGTCGAGACCACGCTGATGGACGCTTTCTACCGGCTGGAGACGCTGGATGTGGTGAGCTTCCGCGACGATTTGCAAAGTGCCGAGACGCTGAAGCAGGGGCAGACGCGCATCCTGCTTCCGCGCTGATCCGGCATGACCGAGGCGAGCGTGGACGCAATCAGGATCGAGGGCTTGCGCTTTGGCTGGGGCAAGACCGAACCGCTATTGGAAATCGAGACGCTGACAGTTGCGCGCGGAGAACGCCTGTTCTTGCGTGGGGCGTCGGGGTCTGGAAAGTCGACATTGCTGGGCCTTGTGACCGGCGTGCTCGCGGCCGATGCCGGGACGGTGAGCGTGCTGGGCAATGACCTTGCAAGGATTTCGGCGAGCGAGCGGGATCGTCTGCGCGCGGAGCGGATGGGGGTGATCTTTCAGATGTTCAATCTCCTGCCCTATCTGTCGGTGATCGGGAATGTGACTCTGGGGTGCGATTTTGCGCCGAAACGGCGCAAGCGCATTGACGGATCGACGCAGGCGGAGGCGCGCAGGCTATTGGCACGGCTGGGCCTGACGGATGAGGCATTGCTGGCGCGCAGCGTGCGGGACCTGTCCGTCGGCCAGCAACAGAGGGTGGCAGCAGCGCGGGCGCTGATCGGCGGGCCGGACATCGTGATCGCCGACGAGCCGACATCAGCGCTCGATGCCGGCAGCCGGGACCGTTTCATCGAACTTCTCGTGGAAGAGACCGCGCGCACCGGCGCAACGCTTTTGTTCGTCAGCCATGACGCCGCTCTGGGGCACCATTTCGACCGTGCGATCGATATTGGTGAGATCAATTCGCGCGCGCAGGTGGCGGCATGACGGCGCTGCTTCGCCTTGCCTGGCGCAGCCTGCGCGACCGGTTCTCGACGGCGGTGCTGACGATTGTGGCCGTGGCGGTGGCCGTGGCGCTGTTTGTCGGCGTTGAGAAGGTGCGCACGGGGGTGAAGGAAAACTTCACCTCCACCCTGTCGGGCACCCACCTGATCGTCGGCGCGCGCACCGGCCAGGTGAACCTGTTGCTGGCGGCCGTGTTCCGGATTGGCAATGCCTCGGCGAACGTCACCTGGGCGACCTATCAGGACATTGCCGCGCGCCCTGATGTGGAATGGACCATCCCGCTCAGCCTCGGCGACAATCATCGCGGCTACCGCGTGCTCGGCACACGTGAGGCGTATTTCGAACATTACAGGTATGCGCGCGGGCGGTCGCTGGAGTTTGCCGAGGGCGTGCAGTTTGATGGCCTTTACGACGCCGTGATTGGCGCTCAGGTGGCGCGCGAGCTTGGATACGGGATCGGCTCCGAACTCGTGCTGACGCATGGTCTCGGCGCGGGCGGGATCACCGATCATGAGGACCGGCCGTTCCGCGTTGTCGGCATACTGAAACCGACGGGCACGCCGGTTGATCGCACCATTCATGTCAGCCTGGAGGCGATCACCGCCATTCATGTCGGCTGGGAGACGGGGACGCGCAATCCCCTTGCCGACACCATCCCCGAGGAAATGTTCGCGCAGTTCGACCTGACGCCGAAGGATATCACGGCGATTCTGGTGGGCCTGAAGAGCCAAAAGACGCTGTTGCGCACCCAGCGCGACATCAACACTTACAACAGGGAGGCGCTGGTGGCGGTGATCCCCTCGCAGGGCTTTGGCGAGCTCTGGACGATCACCGGTATCGCCGAGACGGCGTTGCAGGCGGTGTCGGCCTTTGTCGTCGTGGTCGGGCTTGTCACCATCCTCGTGTCGATCCTGACCAGCCTGAACGAACGCCGCCGGGAAATGGCGATCCTGCGCGCTGTCGGGGCCGGGCCGGGACATGTGTTTGCCCTGATGCTGCTGGAGGCGGCGCTGCTGGCGCTGATCGGCGGCGTGCTTGGGGTGGTCCTGGTCTATGGGGGGCTGGCATTGCTCGGGCCATGGGTGACGCAGACTTATGGCGTGGTGATCGCGGCGGGTTGGCCGGGCGTTTTTGACGCGAAGGTGGTCGGCGCGGTGGTGCTCGCGGCGCTTGTGATGGGATTGTGGCCTGCGGCGCGGGCGTTCAGCCGTTCGGTGGCTGACGGACTTACAGTTAAGGTGTAGGACGGATGACTGGGACGAAGATCCGGACGGAGAGAGAATGATGAGAACACTTATCGTGCTGGCGGGCGCGGCAGCCCTGCTGCTCGCCGGATGCGGCGGGAAGGAAGACGGGGCGATGGGCACCGAGGCCGA